>PWPN01000011.1 GCA_003557125.1 Phycisphaerae bacterium
GGGGGGCGGCCGCTACAGGGTGGTACGGGCGTCTCGCCCGTCGGGTTGTGCCACGGGCGGCCGCTACAGGGTGGTACGGGCGTCTCGCCCGTCGGATCACAACAGCAGGAGGGCGGTTACCTTTCGGGCCGGATGCCCGTCGACTCGGCTACGCGGACGAAACGGCGGTCCCCGATGGCAGCCTGCGGCGCGCCCTCCGGCCAGACCGTCAGGCCGATGTTGATATCGTTATTGATGTTTTCCACACCGAAGGTCACGCCCGCATACCAGCGCGGAAACTTGCGGATCAGCATGATATCGAACTGTTCGACCTCGCTACGTTCGAGATCATAATACGATCGCATCGCGACGCGGTACTTCTCGTTGAGTGCGTACGTCGAGCCGAGACCGAGCAGATGCGAGTCCGTCGGCTTGATACGGCGATAGCCCACGAAATACGCAAGTCTCGGCGTGCGTTCCACGGCGTACGAGATGTTGAGCAGATCCATGGCCCCGTTGTTCATGTCGAAGTTGCTGTCGGCCAGCAGCACCGTCGTATCGCTGATGCGGTAAGTCGCCTCGCCTCGAAAGTGGTTCCGGGAGACGCTGTTTTCGGGCCGGTAAGAGTAGAATCGGCCGATGGGCGTATTGTTCTCCGGCTGATTGCCGAAGAAGTTGGCCTCGAGGTCCAGCGTGATCCAATCGACGATCTCCCATTCGCCCGGCGCGCCCCTCCGCGTCTGCCAGCGCTGCCGGAGGGCGACGGAGGTGCCGTAAAAATCGTCGATATCCTCGACGCCCGCGTCGAAGGGATGCAGCCGGATGCTGTCCACGCTCGAGCCCGACATCCAGGCGACGACCTCCGGCCGGATGATGTGCCGGATACCGTTGATGTCCAGCAGCTCTGACGAAACATCCTCGAAGAGCTGCCAGAACTGGGTTCCCGAACGGACACCCGCGCTGCCGAACATCCGCGTCGGGCTCCCGTGCGCGGGAGAGCCGTGCCAATAGCCGGCCCGTCCCATGACATACGGGGTGATGTTCAGGTTCCCCAGCCAGATCGGCACGTCCACCTCCGAGCGGTGGTCGGTGCGGAAGGTCACGTTGCTGCGGTCCGTGTTGTCGCGGATGCGCCCCGAATCGAAGATGCGCCGGTTGTCCGGCCGATAGCGTACGAGCCCGAGGTGGGATTCCTGATAGAAAGACGCGACGTCGCCCAGCGGCTCGCCGATCAGGTGGAACCCGAGGCTCGGCAGATGCTCGGTCTGCGTGAGGAAGTCCAGGACGCGCCACTGGGCCAGGCCCGTGACCGCCCAGTTGTCCTGCTGTTTCTTGAGGTAGATGAGCGTTTCCTGTTCCTTGGACTGCTCGAACTCGCTGCGGAAGAACTCTTGCATGAAGTCCGGGTCGCTGATGTAAGAGCCTTCGAGGGTCAGCTCCCAGCCCTGTCCGAGCAGCTCGCGGTGACGCCACGTGAGACGTCCGCGGGTGCGCGTGTCCGGGTCGCCGCCTCGGAAGGGGCCCAAGCCGTCCTTGCCGTCGTCATAGATGAAATAACCGCGGAACAGGCCGTAGGAATCCGGCAGTGCGTAATCGATATCCGTGCCGATGCCCGGGCCGCGTCGGCCGTAGTAGTCGAGCGAAAGAATCGCCTCGACACCCTCGGGGTCCTCGATGCCCAGCAGGTTGAACAGGTACCATTTCGTTTCGACGCTCGGTCCGTAACGTTTCGTGTAGAACGTCCGGAAGCGGTGGATCGACGTTTCGCTGGTTCGGAAATCACCGGCTACGTAAGGCCAATAGGCGACCGGTACACCCCCGATATTGAGCGTCACGTCGTCCATCCGGTACCGTCCGGCAAAAACTCCCGTGACGCGGTCGGTTTCATCGCGCGGGGTCATGTCCGTGAGGTGGACGCGTTCGGCCCCGAGGTGGATATGGGGTGTGTAGAATTCGCTGGTGCTGACCCTGGCGCCACTGGCGGTATACTCCGTGGTGGAGAGCTGGCGTACCTGGGCGGCTCGCACGTAGATCGGCACGTTGCGTTCGGGCACCATCGCCCGCATGACAGCGTCCAGGATGAGCGCGCGGTCGTTTTCGAAGTCGTAATAGATCTCCGAGGCGCGGACCATGCGCTCGCCGCGTGTGAGGACGACATCGCCCTGAAGATAGACGCCGGCCACAGCGGCCCCGATACCCGCGTCCAAGCCCGGAATGCCCACCCGCTCCGCCTCGTCGGGTGCGCGGACCGCGCGCGGATCCTCGGTCGGGAATGGCTCGAGTCCGGGCGCATCCGGCGGGGGCTCGTCCTGCTCTTGCTCGGGCTGCAGGCCCCGGGCCAGGAACAGGACCGCGCCGTCGGCTCGGATTTCGAGAAAATCACCGCTGTCGACCAGCCCCTGGGAGACGTAGACGTTCTCGGTCGCCAGGATGACGTTCCGCTGCTCGTCGATGATCTCCTGTTCGGCCCGGTAGCGTACGACGGGCCGCACCCTCGGGCGTGCCACCGGTTGAGGCCGATCGAGTTCGACGACTTCCAACGCTTCCGGTCGGGGCACGGTCGGATCCGCCTCGACGATCGACGCTCGAACCGCAACCGCCTCCTGATAGAGTTTCGTTCCTTCCGAGGTGGAGGCTTCACTGACATCGACCGATACTACGGGCGGCTCGGTCGTGTTGAAGGTCACAAACAGTGAGGGCCCTGCCGTCAACGTCCCGGCCGATTCGCGGACACGTGCATTGTCCGAAAGGTAGACCTCGAAGTGGAAGTAGGGTTGGTTTTCCCAATGTCTTTGCCGCATCCAGATGACGGCATCCCGACTTTCGAGCCGCCGATCGCCCAGATGGAGCGAAAAATCGCCATGATACTGTATGACTCGGGTAGCCTTATCGATCCGCCAGAGGTAGGCATATGCCCCATAAAGTTCAGGACGCGCCTGGCTGATGCCGGCCGGCAGATGCGAAACCGCTGCCGCCGTATCGTCCAGTGGCAAAAGGGGCGTCTCGGGTGCTGCCGTTGCCTCCAAGGCAACCAGTGCAAATGCGAGGACCGTCCACGACAGTAGTCCCGAGCCGAAACAGTGCCCTATAGTTCTCAAGAGTCCTAACCTTCCCTTCGGGGCACCCGCGTTTTGCCGGGCCGACCGCCGGGCTCCGGCGTAGGAGTCGAGGGGTGCTTTTCGAGAAGCGTCGGGCCGGATTATAAAAGGCTCATAAGTCAAGTCAAACAAAACCTGTTGCTGGACGGCAAAATCTGTTGCTGGACAGCAAAATGAGGATACATGATAATATGGGTATCGGCTATTGCCCGCCCAGTCACACGGTAGGAAAGGAAGTGCATCAGCGACTGGAGCCATTACGGGCACTTCCAGCAAGCAGCCTCATTTATTACATCGCTCAGTAGGATGGTCGTGTGGGCCGTCTTACGTATCAGGAAGAGGTGGGGGATGGCCGCATCCCGAAACAAAAGCGGCACATTGAAGGAGAGTTGGTCCTATGGAGAAACCGAAACGATCTTACTACCTGCCCAACAAGCTTGTGACCGCGTTCGATCGCGAATGCTCGAAATCAGGGTACGTCAAGGAAAAAGTCGTCGCGGCCGCCATGCTCGCATTCTTGGGAAGCGACCCTCAATCGCGAAGCGATATGTTCGAACGATTGGATCTGTTTCTGCACGGTAAGGGTAAACGCTGACAGCCTCTTTTCCCTGCGCAGACACAAACCTTGCTGCACATACCGATCAAGCTGAAGCTCAGGGGGGAAAGGCAGAAGCATCGGGTATCCACGAGCTTTTGCGAGTTCGTGGAAATGTCAGTACGTATCGAACGCGAGCATGGCATCGCGGGTTGCAAAAAGATCGAGCGCGTTATGAGTTCGACCCAAGTCTTTTCATCTTGTGACGAGACGCGCTTACACTTGGAACTACGGGCTGATCGATAGCCGTCGTTGATGAGCCGGTCCGAAGCCATGCTGCGCAGCGACAACACCGTACATCCAAAGAATGATAAAAAACCCGCTCTCCCCGGTTCGGAAGCCGAGGGAGCGGGTTTTTTCAGTCTGAGTCCGATCGGCCCGCTTCTTCGATCGTGCGGGCCGGATTGACGCGTCAGTCCGCCACGCGGGCGAAAAGCGTCCGGGATCGGCCGGTCCGCACGTCACGGATCCGCATGCGTACCCCTTCGGCCAGCGTTTCTCTGCTCAGGATTTCTCTCAGCGTAGCGGGCGAATCGATCGATTGGCCGGCTGCGTTCAGGATGAGGTCGCCCGGCCGGATGCCCAGCACCGCCGCTGCCTCTCCGAGCGGCGTGACGCCGACCACGATGACTTGACCGTCCGTGACGCCGCGACGCTCCCAGCCATATTGACGGGCCAGTTCGGGTGTCATTTGTGCGACAATCATACCGAGTGCTTCGATCTCGGCCTCGGTCGGTACGTCATCGTCGGGGCGTTCCCTGCGGCGAGGCCGATCCTCCCAGGGGCCTGCAAAAAAGTCGTCGGGCTGCCTGTCGATCTCGACGGGAACGACGATCTCACGCTCATCGCGCCAGACGGTCATGTCCACCGTGGTGCCCACGGGCGTGTAGGCCACCCAGCGCTGAAGTTCAGCCACAGCGGTAACTTTGCGACCATCGTAGGCCAGAATAACGTCATCGACCTTCAAGCCGGATCGGTCCGCCGGACTGTCGGGCATGATGTCCTCGATGAGAATCCCCTCGTCCTCTTCCATCCCGAACGTTCTTCCGATACCGGGCTCGAACTCTCTCAGGCTGCGGATGCTGACTCCCAGATAGCCGCGCACGATCTCTTCGCCGCGCTCGAAATAGGGCAGCAGTTCCCGCACCGTTTCGCTGGGAACGGCAAAGCCGATTCCCATGTAGCCGCCCACCATGGCCGTCGTGGCGATGGCGGTATTGATCCCGATGACCTCGCCGCGGAGGTTCAGAAGCGGGCCGCCGCTGTTGCCGGGGTTGATGGCTGCATCTGTCTGAATGAGATCCTCATAGCCCATCACGATCCCGGGATTCCGTCCTTTGGCGGAAATGATGCCCTGCGTGACGGTCTGCGGCAGATTGAACGGGGCTCCGATCGCAATCACCCAGTCGCCGACCTCCATCTCCTCGCTGGATCCCAGAGGCAAGGCATGCAGATCTCTTACTTCCGTCGTGATCTGGAGCATCGCCAGTTCCGTCTTCGGGTCGCGTCCCATGATCCTGGCCGGCAGGACTCGGCCGTCATGGAGCCGGATATCGATCCGTGCGTCCTCCGTATCGGCCATCTCCACGACGTGGTTGTTGGTGATGATGTAGCGCTTCTCGGCATCGATGATGACGCCGCTGCCGATCCCGGCACGCGGCCGCGGGCCGGGCATCCCGAACGGGGGTGCTTCACGCTCCCGCTCCCGTTCCGGACCCGGGCGCCGCCTCTCAAAAAATTCACGGAGCGCATCAGGCAGGTCCCGCATGTCGAGGTCGTCCATCTCCTCCTCGACGGGCTGGGGGATGGCGCGCGCGATCACCTGGACCACCGCAGGCTGGGTATCTCTGGCGACATTGCGGAAAACGCGCGAAAAAGCCTCCACAGCTGCGGGAAGATCCCTGTCTTCCTCGGCTTGTGCCGCCTGCGGTGACAGGCTCACCGTGGCCATCGCAGCCATGACGAAAACCAGTCCCCACGCCATCCCTCGGACGTCTCGCATTTTTTTGCTCCGTCGTGTTTTGCACATCAGATGTCGCTCCTCATGGTTTGCGGGGGGGCGTCCTGCCGTCGTACCCCATCTCTTAGACCTTATATGCAGCAGGAAAGGCCAAAACAATCAATTCCGTCCCCTCTTTGCCCGGCGATCATCGAATCCGCTCCTGCGGGATTCAAAAAC
>PWPN01000283.1 GCA_003557125.1 Phycisphaerae bacterium
CGCCGCCCTGGCCCTTCCGTGACCGACGCACTCCCCTCGCTTTGCCTTGCCAACGACATGCAAAGCATCCGGCCCTCGGCTTGCGTTCCGGACGGGCCGGGGCGACACTTTCCGTTGTAGCGTGGGTCTGAAAGGTTACCGGCTCGCTTGGGACGAATGCGGCCCCTTGGAGCCGTCAGACAGTCAAATCGAGGTGAATAGCGATGACGTTACGCACGAGGTTGATGCGAAACGTACGGATAGGCAGTTTTGCGGCTGCCTTGGTTCTCGGCGGGATTGCCCACTTCGGCCAGGCTGACGCGCACTGCACGGAGCCCCCGCAGGCTGAGCCCGTCCGCGTGCTCATGCTGGCAGCCGGCGAAGCGCACGACTACGACACACTGCCCGGCAAGCTGGCCGACGTACTGGGCGTCAGCGGTGATATCCGGGTCCGCGTCACGAACGACCTGGCCGACTTCACGCCCGCCAACCTGGCCGCGGCCGACGTGATGCTCTTCAACTGCTGTATCAAAGAGCCGCCCGAGCCGCCCATTCGCGAGGCGATCCTCGATGCACTCGCAGCCCGCAAGGGGCTCGTGGCCATGCACTGCGCGGTCTGGTGCTTCCAGGGCTGGGACGAATGGCCGACCATCGTCGGAGGCGAGTTCGAATCGCACGACCCCTACGGCTCGCTCACGTCCGTCGTCGTCGACCCCTCGAACCCGATCCTCCACGGCGTGCCGACCCGTTTCACCTTCGACGACGAGCCCTACGTCATGGTCGCCCACAGCCCGGACGCCCGGCCGCTGGTCCGCAGCGCCGAGCCGCACGGCGGGCACGCCGGTCCCGAGCCTATGGTCTGGACGCAGCGTTACCGCGGCAGCCGCGTCTATACGATTCTCTACGGCCACGACGAAGCTTCGCAGTTCAACCCGGTCTTCGGCAAGCTTCTCCGCAACGGCATCCGCTGGGCCGCGGGCCGACTCGCACCGGCGACCCTCCCGACCGACATCGAACGCGCCGAGGGCTTTATTCCGCTGTTCGACGGGCAAACGATGGACGGCTGGCGGTACGACCCGCAGCGATGGAGCGTGCGTGACGGCGTCATCATCGGCAACACGCACCCGCAAGGCCTCACGCAGAACATGTACGCCATCCACGAGCAGGCCTTCGGCGACTTCGTCCTCCGCTACAAGGTCAAGCTCGTCAGCGGCAACAGCGGCGTGCAGTTCCGCAGCCACGTGACCGATGCCGAGAAATTCGACATGGGCGGCTACCAGGCCGACGTCGTGATGGGGGGCTGGGGCAACCTGCACGAGCAGTACGGCCGCCGGCGCCTCGTCGACGGGTGGACCGGCAAGGCTGAGCACAACATCGACCCGGCCGGGTTCAACGACATGGAGGTCATCGCGCGCGGGCC
This sequence comes from Phycisphaerae bacterium, assembly GCA_003557125.1. GTDB lineage: Bacteria > Planctomycetota > Phycisphaerae > UBA1845 > PWPN01 > PWPN01. Next base: position 1,400 of record PWPN01000283.1, read on the forward strand.
GCACGTGGTCATCAAGGTCAACGGCGTCACGACGGCCGACTATACCGAGACCGACCCCGACATACCCCGCACCGGCCTGATCGGCCTGCAGATCCATGTCGGCGAGCCGATGGAAGTGCACTTCACGAATATCCGTATCAAACCCCTCGACGACGGCTGAAGGGTAGCCGTTGCGAGTCGAAGTCTGTTCATCGCGGCAGGAGAGTGACATGAAAGACATGAAACGAATGGTTGGATGCACCGTCCTGATGTTGGCAATCTTTACGATCATGGCGCAGTCTGCCGACGCGCAGGGCGAACCGGCCGGCGATGTCCAGGGCGACGAGCTTGCCGCAGCCGACGTTACCGCGGGCGACGTTCAGGCCGAGCTGGACCGCGAGATGAACCGCACGCAGCCGGACTATGTCGTCTATCGCCCCGGCAGTCTCGACGGGTCCACGTTCGACACCGGCAACGAGCATTTTCTCGCCTTCGACGGCCCGGACGGGTCGCTCATGGCCGTCTGGACGCAGAGCAGCTACGAGAACGCCGGCAATCACCGGATCGTGTTCGCGCGTTCCGAAGATGAGGGCGTGACGTGGACGGCGCCGAAGCACCTTGTCGGTCCGCGGCGACCCGGCGAGGAGGCCATCGCCAGTTGGGGCTTCCCGCTTGTCTCCCGTAGCGGGCGGATCTACGTGCTCTACAACCAGTCGCAGGGTGTCACGGATGTCGCGCCGGCCATGACCGGCACGATGGACGCCATCTACAGCGACGACATGGGCCGTACGTGGTCCGAGCCGAAGACCGTCCCCTTGCCGCGTAGCCCGTACGATCATCCCGACGCGGCCATACCGCCGAACTGGATCGTCTGGCAGATGCCCATGCGCGACCGTGGGGGGCGTTACATTGCGGGTTTCACGCGGTGGGTGAGCGAGCCCGTCCGCACCCGGCCGCATAGCGGCTGCTGGACGGCCTGGGAATCCCTCGTGCAGTTCATGCGTTTCGAGAACATCGACGACGATCCGGCGCCAACTGACATTCGCGTGACGATCCTGGCGGCCGGGAATGACGCGCTGCGCGTGCCGCACTACACGAACCCCATGCTCAGCGTTGCGCAAGAACCGAGCCTCGTGTATCTGCCCGATGGGCGGCTCTTCTGCACGATGCGCACGATGAGCGGCTTCATCTGGTACAGCGTCTCGGACGATGATGGCCAGACGTGGCTGAACCCGCGGCCTCTGCTTCGCCGCGACCACGGTTCGCCGATCCTTCAGCCGTTGTGCTGCTGCCCGATCTACGAATACGAACGGGGCCGTTACGTCCTGCTCCACCACAACAACGACGGCCGACTCGAAGGGTTCCAGCCCGAAGATACGTGTCACAACCGGCGACCGGCGTTCATTGCGCTGGGCGAGTTCCGCCCCGACGCTGACCAGCCGATCTGGTTCAGCGAGTCGAAGCAACTCATGGACATCGACAACGTGCCGCTGGGCCCCGGACGGCGCAGGGACGTGGCCGCTTACACGAGCGCGACCCGGCGTCAGGGCAACTTCGTGCTGTGGTATCCGGATCGCAAGTTTTTCCTGCTCGGACGGCGAATCACCGATTCATGGCTGAGCGACCTGGAGGTGCCCGCTCCCTGAGCAGGTGGCCATCCGGGACAGCCTTCACAGAGATGCATCCTCCGAGGGCGGGACGGGCGTCTCCCTTGACTCGACGTGCCGCTTTGCGGCACCGGCGGGCCAAGCCCGTAGCGCCGTGTCAAGGGTTTCGCCCGTTTGCCTGCATGATCGCACTGGCGGGCACCCAGCCTGTGGCGCCCGTGCCATATTCTGACGCGCCTTGATCGCCTCGTAGTAGGCTTTGTAGGCTGCGTAGTTCTCCCGGCTGTCGCCGACGACGGTTTGCGGAAGCACGGGGTTCCAGAATTCCCACCCCCACGAGACGATGTTCGTGGTCAGGCGACTGGCCAGGTCGAGCTTCAAGGCGTTGCGGTCCATGTCGAACGACCAGACGCTCGTGTCCGGCGGATTGCGGTAGAGCTCGATGTCGCGCGCATACTCCTCCATGTCGGCTGCGGGGACCTCGACCGTTTCGACGTTGCCCCACAGTTCGGCGTCGGCTTCCCGGCATGCTTGCTTCATCGCACGGATGAAGGCGACGCGCGTCTCGATGGGCACGCACTTGCAATGCAGCTCGCCCGAATCCTGGAGCATGACGATATCGATGCCGGACTGCTTGAGCGTCTCGGCCCACCACGCCCCGAATTCGTCCGGCTCGGCATATCGGAAGTCGCCGCGTAGCTGGTCCTTGTCGACCAGAAAGAACGGCGAGATCGTCAGCTTGGCCTGAGGCGTGATCGTACGCGTGAGTCGGCCGATGTGGTTGTACAGGTCGCGGATCTTTCGACTCCGTTCGTCCCACTCCATGTAGATCTCGTAATTGATGTACCAGCCGTAAAAGGACGGGCGATGCGCGTACATCCCAGCCAGCGCGCGGATGTTGCGTTCCTCGATCTCCTTCAAGGCCGGGATGTCCCAGTTGGCGTACCAGCCGCCGTTGCTCGACGTCGTCAGGATGACGCGCCACCCACGTTGGTCCGCCTCGTCGAAGATCCGACCGAGGATCGGATTGTCCCGCCGGGTCATAAACTCGTTCGAGCTGATGATCCAGAGCAGGTCCATGCCGACGTCGGCCATCGCCTCGATGATGGCTTCGACATGCGGCCCCTCCCGATGGGGATGCAGCCACCAGAGCACCCCGCTGATCGTCGGCTCGCACTTGAGCTCAGGCAATGTACCGAGTTCCGCGGGCCAATCCGCTTGCAGCGTGGAAATGGCCGACGGCTGTCCGCACGCCCGAGCCGCCGGCCGTGCAGGCTCGGCCGAGTCAGCGGGTTGCCCGACAGCTTCCTTCTGCTCATGCAGAGCGGGTATCCCGATGAAAACAATGGCAAGAAAAGTGAGGGCCGATACCTGTAAGCGTGTGTTTTTAGCCATAGCCCGCATCGTATACCGGCAGTGTCATAGCCTGCAACAGAAACCCCCGGAGGACCGGTATCCGCTTTGAGGGGCGATCGGTTGACCCGACCAGTCGGGCTCTCCTCTGCCACTATGGCACGGTCGGGCTGTTTTCTGGCAGGGCGTTCCACGGACAGCGTATGCTCAAGAAAAGCTAGACAAAGGTAACATTATTTTATTAAAAAGGTTACGGCATGTCGGCGGCTTCCGGGCAGTCCGACAGGCACATTTGGCATCCTTCGTGCATAGATAGGGGCGAGGATAGGGAATCCCTGTCAGAAATGCAGGGCCGGCCACCCGTGCAGGCGCACGACCCGGCCCACGAACATTGAGGAGACTTACACAGATGGCCGTGAAACAGTTGAGCTTTCAGGAGGAGGCACGGGACAGTCTGCTGACCGGCGTCGAGAAGCTGGCCAATGCAGTCAAATGCACGCTGGGGCCGCGGGGGCGCAACGCGGTGCTCGACAAGGGGTGGGGCTCGCCGAAGGTCACCAAGGACGGCGTGACGGTGGCCGAAGAGGTCGATCTTTCCAGCAAGCAGGAGAACATGGGCGCCCTGCTGGTCAAAGAGGCAGCCAGCAAGACGAGCGACGTGGCCGGTGACGGCACGACGACGGCGACCGTCCTCACCGAGGCGATCTACCGCGAGGGGCTCAAGAACCTCGCCGCCGGCGCGGACGCGATGGCGCTGAGCCGCGGGATCGAAAAGGCTACCTCGGCTGTCACCGCCGAGCTCAGGCAACTTGTCAAACCGATCAAGCTGACCCAGAAAAACGACCTCATCAATGTCGGGGCGATCTCGGCCAACAACGACCGGGCGATCGGCGAGTTGCTGGCGGACTGTTTCGAGAAGGTCGGCACGGACGGCGTCATCACGGTCGAGGAAGGCAAGAGCGCCGAGACCTACTATGACCTCGTCGAAGGGATGCAGTTCGACCGCGGCTTTTTGAGCCCGCACTTCGTGACCAACCCGGACGAGATGGAATGCGTGCTCGAGAAGGCCTACGTGCTTATCTACGAGGAGAAGATCTCCAGCGTGACCAAGCTCGTGCCCTTGCTCGAGAAGGTCGCCAAGGCCAAGCGCCCGCTACTGATCATCGCCGAAGACATCGAGGGCGAGGCGCTCGCGACGCTCGTCGTCAACAAGCTCAAGGGGATCCTCGATGTCTGTGCCGTCAAGGCGCCGGGCTACGGCGACCGCCGTAAAGCGATGATGCAGGACATCGCGATCCTGGCCGGCGGCAAGTACGTCATGAAGGATCTCGGGATCGAGCTGGACCACATCAACATCGCCGACCTCGGTCAGATCAAGAAAGCGACGATCGACAACGACAACACGACGCTCATCGAAGGGGCTGGCAGCAACAAGGAAATCCAGGCGCGCGTCGAACAGATCCGCAAGGAAATCGAGATCACGACGAGCGATTACGACCGCGAGAAGCTCCAGGAGCGGCTCGCCAAGCTTTCCGGCGGCGTTGCGCAGATCAACGTCGGCGCTGCCACCGAGACGGAACTGAAAGAGAAGAAGGCGCGGATCGAGGACGCGCTGCACGCGACGCGGGCCGCCATCGAGGAAGGGATCGTGCCGGGCGGCGGCGTGGCGCTCGTGCGCTGCATGGCTGCACTGGACAAGGTCCGGGCCAGCGGCGACGAGAAGACGGGCGTGCAGATCGTGCGGAATGCCTTGCCCGCACCACTTTGCCAGATCGCAGCCAACGCCGGCCAGGAACCGGGCCTCGTACTCGCCAAGGTACAGTCCAAGGAAGGGGCGTTCGGATACAACGCAGAGACCGACACGTTCGAGGATCTGCTCAAGTCCGGCGTCATCGACCCGGCCAAGGTCGTCCGTGCAGCCTTAGAGAACGCCAGCAGCGTGGCACGGGTGTTGCTGACCACGGATTGCATCATCACCGAGAAGCCCGGGAAGGACGACGAGTCCGGCGGCCCAGGCATGGAAGGTATGGAAGGCATGGGCGGCATGGGTGGCATGGGCGGCATGGGCGGCATGGGTGGCATGGGTGGCATGGGCGGCATGATGTAAGCCGTTCGTGCAGCCGGCAGGAGCGTCCGACGGGGACGCCGGGGAATCGGTAAATCGAAAACATCAAGGGATCCGCCCGGGGAAGGGCGGTTGATCGAGGAGAAACAACGCGATGGCCAAGGTGAAGATCAAGCCTCTGGATGATCGGATTGTCATTGAGCAGTGCGAGGCGGAAGAGACGACGGCCGGCGGGATCGTCCTGCCGGATACCGCCAAGGAAAAGCCGCAGCGCGGCAAGGTTTTGGCCGTCGGCCCGGGCAAGCTGCTGGACAGCGGCAACCGCGGCACGATGGGCGTGAAGGTCGGCGACGAGGTCTTTTACGGACGTTATGCCGGCTCGGACGTCGAAATCGACGGCAACCGGTACGTGGTCCTCAAGGAGACGGACGTCTTAGCCGTCATCGAGTGACAGTACGCAGGCCCCCGCACAGACGCCCGTAGAGGCGGGCGAGTGGGTCGAAACGGTGCCCCGATTGGAACCGCGTGCGGAACACGGTCCGTGGCGACCGATGGCGGGGCGCGATGAATCAAGGATGCTTGAATAGATCATAGACGCGCGAGGAGCGATAGCGATGCCCAAGCAAATGATGTTCGATCAGGCTGCCAGGCAGGAGATTCTCGAAGGATTGTCGACGCTGGCCAAGACGGTGAAGGTGACCTTGGGGCCGACGGGCCGCAATGTCATTCTGCAGAAGTCGTTCGGCTCGCCGCGGATCACCAAGGACGGCGTGACGGTCAGCAAGGAAATCGAACTGCCGGAGGCGTTCCGCAACATGGGCGCCAAGATGGTCAACGAGGTGGCCAACAAGACCAACGATGACGTGGGCGACGGGACGACCACAGCCGTCCTGCTGGCCGAGGCGATTTACCGCGAGGGGCTCAAGAACGTCACCGCGGGCGCCAATCCGATGGCCCTCAAGCGTGGGATCGACGAGGCGGTGGCCGCCGCGATCGAGTCCATCCGCAAGCAGGCTGTCAAGGTCAAGGGTGACGACATCGCCAAGGTCGGCACGATCAGCGCCAACGGCGACGCCGAGGTGGGTCGGCTCCTGGCCGAGGCCCTCGAGCAGGTCGGCACCGAGGGGATCATCGAGGTCGAAGAAGGCAAGAGCATGGAGACCGAGAAGGATGTGGTCGAGGGGATGCAGTTCGACAAGGGCTACGTCTCCCCTTACTTCATGACCAATCCCACGACGCTCGAATGCGTCCTCGAAGACGCTTACATCCTGCTTCACGAAAAGAAGATTTCCAACGTGCGCGATCTCGTGCCGTTGCTCGAGCGCGTGGTGACCTCGGGCAAACCCATGCTGGTCATCGCCGAGGATGTCGAAGGCGAAGCGCTCGCGGCGCTGGTCGTCAACCGCCTGCGGGGCGTGCTGAGCGTCTGTGCCGTCAAGGCACCGGGCTTCGGCGATCGTCGCAAAGCGCTGCTGGGCGACATCGCCGTGCTCACGGGCGGCCGACTCATCAGCGAGGACATCGGCGTCAAGCTCGAGAACGTCCAGCTGTCGGACCTGGGCCGTGCCAAGAAGATCATCGTCGACAAGGATGCGACCACGATCATCGAAGGGGCCGGCAAGAAGTCCGACATCAAGGCGCGGTGCGATCAGCTGCGCGCCGGGATCGAGAAGACCACGAGCGATTACGATCGCGAGAAACTCCAGGAAAGGCTCGCCAAGCTGACCGGCGGCGTGGCCATCATCCGCGTGGGCGGCGCGACGGAGACGGAGGTCAAGGAGCGTAAGGATCTCGTCGACGATGCGTTCCACGCGACGCGTGCCGCGGTGCAGGAAGGCGTCGTCCCGGGTGGCGGGGTGACTTTTCTGCGTGCGATCCCGGCCGTCAAGAAGGTCGGCGACAGCCTGAAAGGCGACGAGCGCGTCGGCTGCCAGATCCTCGCGCGCGCACTCGAGGCGCCGACCCGCCAGATCGCCGCCAACTGCGGCAAGGACGGTGCGGTCGTCGTGTCCGAGGTCCAGGAACGCGGCGGCAAGTTCGGTTACGACGCAGCCAGGGACACCTTCGTGGACATGTTCGAGGCCGGCATCATCGACCCGGCCAAGGTCGCACGGACCGCGCTGGAGAACGCAGCCAGCGTGGCCGGTCTCATGCTGACCACGCAGCTGCTCGTGACGGACCTGAAGGACAAGGACAAGGATAAGGAAATCGCCGGCGCTGTGCGATGACCGATGGCGTCGCGGGAGGTCTGCACGATCCGTCCGCCGGGACGGAGGGTGCGACCGAAACGTGCAAACGCCGGTAACGTACAGCGGCGAAGATTTTGAATCAGCGACGATGGACGAATGTCCGCGGTGGCACAAAAACGTGATTATTACGAGGTGCTTGGCGTCCCACGCGACGCGGACGCCGACGCGATCAAAAAGGCGTACCGTCGCGCTGCGCTGAAGTACCATCCGGATCGCAACCCCGACGACGCGGAGGCGGAGATCCGGTTCAAGGAGTCGGCCGAAGCCTACGAGGTTCTTTCGGATCCGGAGAAAAGACAGCGTTACGATCAATTCGGGCATCGCGGTCTGGAAGGGGCCGCGATGCACGATTTTTCGGGGATGGGTGTCGAGGACATCTTTTCGATGTTCAACGACATCTTCGGCGGGTCGATGTTCGGCGGCCGACGGCGCCGCGGCGGCGTCGATCTCGAAATGGAGCTCGGCCTGACTCTCGAAGAGGTCGAATCGGGCGTCGAAAAAACGATCGAATTCGACCGGAACGACGTGTGCAACCACTGCCACGGAAGCGGGGGGGAGCCCGGATCGAGTCGGCGGAGTTGTCCGACCTGCGGCGGATACGGGCAGGTCGAGCAGAGCACGGGCTTCGGCGCGTTGTTCGGCCGAATCGTGACGGCATGCCCCGCCTGTCGGGGCAGGGGCTCGGTCATCGCCAAGCCGTGCAAGGCTTGCCGGGGAAGCGGGCGCGAGCGGGTCCGCCGCAAGCTGGCTGTCCAGATCCCGGCCGGGATTCGCGACAGGCAGGGCGTGCGGGTGGCCGGCGAAGGCGAGCCGGACGACTCGGGGCAGCGCGGCGATCTGCACGTATATGCCCGAATCCACAAGCACGCGCTTTTCCAGAGGCGGGGCGACGATCTCATGTGCCAGGTGCCGATCAGTTTCGCGCAGGCAGCGCTCGGCGCCAAGATCGAAGTGCCGTCACTGGGCGGCCGGGTCGAGCTGACCGTACCGGCGGGGACCCAGCATGGCCAGGTCTTCCGGCTCACGGGCAAAGGGATGCCGCACGTCGGCACGGGTCGGCGCGGCGACGAGTTGATCCAGGTCTGGATCGAGGTGCCCCGCAAGCTTAACAAGCGCCAGGCCGAGCTGCTTCGCGAGTATGCCGCCAGCGAGGATCAATCCGTATTGCCGGAGTCGAAAGGCTTTTTCGATAAAGTGACCGAGTTCTTCAGCGGAAGCGGGAAAAAGAACAGCGCGCATCGGTAACCCGGGACGGACGCGCGTGAGTGCATCCGGCGCGAGTGAATCCGAACTCGGCGATCGTGGAAGGTTCCATGATGGGCAAAAAGAAAAAAAAGATCGTCATTCCCGATCCGGACGAGGTGAATCGCTACGGAGGGGCCGAGCCGCAAGAAACAGGTGCGCCGCACGGCGAGTCCGAGTCTCCCGAGGGGCTTTCTCAGCAGGAGGCGCCGGCGGAAATGCTCTCGAACGAGGACGCGGAAAACTGGAAAGACAAGTTCCTCCGTGCCAAGGCGGAGCTGGTCAACTTTCAGCGGAGGGCCGAACGGGAACGCGGCGATGCGATTCGCTATGCCGTCGTGCCGTTCGCCCGGGCGCTCCTGCCGATCCTGGACGATCTGGAACGTGTCATCGAATCCGGTCGCACGCATCCGGACAATGCCCAGGCGATCCTCGAGGGCGTGCAGTTGTCGCTCGCGAACCTTCTCAAAGCGCTTCGGGACATGCACGTGGTGCCCATCGAGGCCGAGGGGGCGCACTTCGATCCGCACGTGCACGAGGCGATGATGGAGCAGCCGTCGGACGAGCATCCCGAACGCGTCGTGCTCCAGGTGCTTCAAAAGGGCTATCTCCTGCACGATCGCGTATTGCGGCCGGCCAAGGTCATCGTCTCGCGGCCGACCGGCCAGGGTATTGAAGAGGCTGACCCGGAAAGCCCGGAGGTGGGGGAAGAAGGCGCCGAGCCGACGGATTAGTTTCGGTGCCGTAGCAGTGAGGACGAACGATGCCGACGTACGAATATGAGTGTTCCCGTTGCGGGCACCGCTGGGAGCTGTTCCAGTCGATCACAGCCAAGCCGGTGCGGACCTGTGCCGATTGCGGTGCACGGACGGCCAAGCGTCTGTTCGGGACGGGCGCGGGCGTCATTTTCAAGGGTTCGGGCTTCTACCAGACCGACTACCGGAGCGAAAGCTACAAAAAGGCTGCCGAGGCCGACAAGGCCGGCTCGTCTTCATCCTCCGGATCTTCCGGCGACTCGAAAAGCAAGAGCGGTTCCGCCTCGTCCGAGGCGTCCAAGACCGCCAAATCGGCATCCGCCGACAACTAACGCAGATTCCACGTGGGGATAGGGAGGTAGTCGGGCGGGAGCGCCGTTCACCCCTGCCGCGCATTAGAATCCCAAGGATGATTTCCCTTGCGGCCCCGGAAACGTGAACAGGGACGCTTGAACCATGCCGACCCTTACCTGCCCGATCTGCCGGAAACTTGTCCGTTTTACCTCGCGCGACGAGGTGCCCTGGAGGCCATTTTGCAGCCGTCAATGTAAACTCGTCGACCTCGGGCGTTGGCTGAACGAGGAATATCGTATCAGCGAGGATCGCGAGGATTTCGAGGATGGCCCGGATCCGGACGGAAACGGACCTGCCGAGAACGCCTGATCAGTGGAAAATCTCAATTGCCGGTCGAACCATCGGCCGTATAATGCCCTGTGAACCCGGTGAACCGGGAGCGCCCTGTCCCTGCGTGCATCGGACGGAGCCCGAGGCGAGCGATGCCTCTGCTCCTTCCGGGAGAAGGTGCGCCCAACGCAGGCCGACGGGCCGTGGCGCGGAGCCTGAAGGTCTTCAACATGCGGGAGGAAATCATCATGTCCAACGGACCGCACGGGAACGGCCCACGAGCGGGCGAGATTCGATCGATCGACTGGCGGGGGTGTTTTCCCTTCACGCGCATTTTCGGCACCTTCCAGATGGCGGTGCATCCCGGCAAACTTGCGTTGGCTGTGATCGCGATCGTGCTGACGGGGCTGTGGGGTTTCGTCCTGGACAGCCTGCATCCGACAGCCTATCGGCCTGTCGCGATGGAGGTCGACGCGTTCTGGCAGACCGACAACCTGGAAAGCTGGCGGGAGCGGGCGGCTGAGGAGCATTTTGCTCAACTTCAGGATGCGGCCCGGACGGCGGGTGTGACACTGAATGAGGATGCCCGCGGGCAGTTTGCCGAGAACCCCGACGCGGTGGTCGCTCAAACGCTCCGGGAGGTGGCGACGGCCTACCGCACGGCCCGTGCCGAGTGGAGGGAGGACTACAGGGAGTACCCGCGCGACGAGCGGGCGGCCGAAATCGCTCGCCGTGCCCGGCCCTACAACATCGCCTATCAGCGTATCGAGGCATTGGGAACGCAGGGCGTTTTTCGCAGCTTCATCGACTATCAGGGGCGGGTCGGGCATCAGATGCTCGTGGCGGCAGTCGGGTTGAACTTCGCCGGCGGTGCGACGGATGTGATCACGACGCGCGTCCCCGGGGGTACGCTGCCGATCGTCGCCGAAGGCCCGTGGGCGGCACTGGCCGAGACCTTGGAACTGCCCGTGGGGACCGGGGTCGTGCAGGTGGGCGAACGCACAGCCGATCTCAGCGTCATCGCCTGCGTCATGCTCATGCTCCGCGGCGTGCAGTGGCTCCTGGCGGCACATTGCATTTATTTCCTGTTTTTCGTCATTCCCGTACTCGTACTCTGGGCGCTCTATGGCGGAGCCATCTGCCGGATGGCGGCCCTGAACATCGCACGCGATGAACGGATTACGCCGCGAGCGGCCATCACCTTTGCGACACGTAAGATTTACGGCTTCGTCACGGCGCCTCTGTTTCCGGTCGGCCTCGTGCTGTTGCCGGCAGTGGCGCTGTTCATCGGCGGCCTGATCATCAGTATCCCGGGCCTGGGCGAACTGCTCGGAGGCATCGGTCTGGGCCTCGGCCTGCTGGCCGGCGGCGTGATCGCGCTGGTCGTGGTCGGGGCGATTGCGGGCGGAAGCCTGTTGTGGCCGACCGTGGCCGTGGAAGGTTCGGACGGCTTCGACGCGATCAGCCGTTCCTACAGTTATGTCTTCGCGCGTCCGTGGCGGGCAGCCTTCTATGCGGCTGTCGCGCTCGTGTACGGGGCGATCTGCTACCTGTTCGTGCGGTTCTTCATCCTCGTGGCGCTGAAGGCGGCTCGATTCTTTACCGGGGCAGGCATGGCCTATCTGACGCGCCCGAACACGGGAAGCCCGGGCGCCACGAAAATCGACACGCTCTGGCCCGCGCCATCCTGGTACGATCTGCGGCCCGAACGCGTTGCCTTCGGAATGGAAAACTGGGAAGTTCTCGGATCGGCGCTCTTTGCGCTGTGGCTGATGCTCGTCGTCGCGCTCCTGTGGGCGTTCGTCATCTCGTTCTATCTGTCCGCGTCGACCGTGATCTACACCCTGCTGCGGCAGCGTGTGGACGGGACGGATTTCGAGGATGTCTACACCGAAGCCGACGAGCAGCCCGAATGGCCCGAAGCCGTCGAAGAGCAGCCTCTGGCTGACGACATGGCCGAAGAAACGGGAGTCGCGCCCTCCACGCCGCCGTCGGAAAGGGTCGTCGCTCCTGCGCCACCGGAGCCCGAGCCCGAACCGGAACCCGAGACGAAGGCTCCACCCTCCCCGGCCGAGGAAACAGCCGAGCCGGAGGACGAAGATATCGACGAAGATGAGGATGAGGACGAAGATGAGGACGATAACGATCGCTCGCCTTCCGGCGGGGCGTAAGAAGGGCTGAGAAGTGTAAGGATGACTGAGTAAGGACTGAGTTAAGGCGGCGTTTTCTCTGCGTACGGTGCAGACAGGTGGTGTCAGGGATGGTGGATGATTGGAGTGTGTCAAGGACGACGGGGCAGTGCGCGGTGACCGGCCGAACTCTCGAAGAAGGCGAAGCGTTCTATGCCGTGCTCGTTGAAACGCCTGAAGGGTTCGAGCGTAAAGATTATTGTGAATCGTCCTGGGACGGGCCGCCGGAAGGTGCCTTCTGCTATTGGCGGAGCCGCGTCCCGGTTCGCAGCGCGAAAGCGGCCCCGCTCGTCGTGGACGTCGCGCTTTTGACCGAGCTCTTTTTGCGTCTCGAAGATGAGGCTGTGGAAATCAAGCAGCAGTTGCGTTTCGTACTCGCGCTGTTGCTGATGCGCAAAAGGCAGTTTCGCCTTGCAGGGACGGTTCGCGAGGACGGGCGGGAATACTGGCGCATGCTGCGTCTGGCGGACAAGTCCGAGCACAAGGTGCTCAATCCGAAAATCGACGAGGCGACGATCGAGAGGCTCAGCAGCCAGTTGACGGCCATTTTGAGCGGCGACGTCGATGCGATCGAATCGCCGCCCGAAGAACGGACGCCGTCCGGCGGTGAGGAGAACATCGCCGACGACGCCGGGCAGGAGCCGACCTCCGACGCTTGCGACGGGCAGGATTCAGAGGTCGAAGCCGACGAGGCAGCGAGTCGAGACCCGCGCTGAGCGGAACAGGTGGCTTGGACGAAAGGATCCTACGTTCGGAACGATCGGCCGCTCGGTTTCAACCGGGCAGGCGTGCGGTTCTGGAAAGGGCGTGTTGTGTCGCAGCGCCACGCGATGATCGGATGCGTTTTGCTGGCGATAGGGGTGGCGGGTTGCCCGGATGATCGGATCGACCGGACGCCGACCCCCTTGCCGTACGACGATGTCCCGATCGAAGTCGTCATCGCGCGGGTGAATGCCAACGCGGTGGACATGGACTTTCTGGCCCGTGCCGGCGGCGTCAGGGCGCGCGGTCGGTATCTCCGGGACGGCCGGAGCGAGTCCTTCGAGCTGCACGGGACGCTGCTCTTTCGCCGTCCTCGCCGCGTCTATCTGCAATTGAGTCATCCACTGGGATCGATCGAGGAGGGCTCGGACGGTCAGCGGGTCTGGTTCCTCGGGCCGGACGAGTGGATGCCGGGCGAATCGCCGGACGATTTGCCCTTCCGGCCGGACCGCATCGCCGACGTGCTTGGGCTGGGTCTTCTTCCGATGGATCCCCGCGGCCCACACGGGCCGGTGATGACGGTGGGCCCCGAGGCGTACGAGCTGATGTTCCTGGACGAGGATCGGATCGGGCAATTACACATTACGCACACGATGGAGATCGACCGGGCGCCCCCCTACCTGGTCCGTTCCATCGACTTTTTCAGCCCCGAAGGCCATCCCACGGTCCGGGCCGAATTGAGCGACCATCGCGCGATCACCGATAGCGAAGTCCTCGCACCGCGACGGATCCGGATGACCTTGTTGCCGGACCGCGGCTGGATGGAGATGACCTTTGCCAACATGAGGCGGTTCGACAGGCCGCAGGCCGAGGCACGCTTCTCGCCCCGCCCCCGGAGCGTCGTCTGGGAGGTAAACGATTAGGCGATGGCAGCCCCCGGGTTGTCACGATCACAATCCTGCCGAGAGGGGCCGACCGCCCGCCGGCCTGACGCGGATGCCGGAACGCAACGGCGGTCGGATAACAGGGATGGATCGATATGCGGTAAGATGGAGCGGGCTTTTGGGCTCGTTCGATGGGACGGCCCGCGCTGATTTGCTCAATCCGGCGGAGCGGTTCGTTTTACCGTTCTCGACCCCGTAGTCGCGCGGACCCGGTTTTTTGGCGGTAGCTTCGATTAGGCGGGTTTTTGCGGACACGACGCTTTGGCAAAACCCGATGATGGAACGAGAGGGTGGACATCGGCATGCCTTACGGAAGGCCTCGCTGGCGATATCTCATCGGGTTCGTACTTTTGACGACCAGTCTTGCCTGGGCCAGGTCACCAGCGTCCAGACACATCCAACATACTTCGGGCGACGAGGACGCGCTTCAACTGGCGGTGGCCGGCCAGGACCAATGGGCGTGGCTGATCGTGGGCCGACCGGATCCGGAAAAGGACGTTTTCGTCTACCGGTTCGCGCGGATGGAAATGACAGCCTCGCGGTTGGAGCCGATGGCGTTGATTCACCCGCAACGCGGGACGATGCAGCGATGGGCGGCGGTAGGCTCGGCACTGCATGTCTTTTACGCAGCCGACGCCGTCTTCACCGAGCCGGGCGCCCACTACCGTTACGACCGTGCCGGGGGAGGCGCGCGGGCCCGGCTGCCGGGACCGGTAATGCCGTTGGCCGTCGCGGGCGCCACGAGCGAGGGGAGATCGGCCTTATGGGCGGTCGTATCGGCCCGTACAGCTGAGAAGGTCCGCGAAAACTGGCAGCAGGCGCGCCGTTCGCCTCTTATGGGTGGGGCGCCGAGGACGGCCACCGGGCCGTACGATATCGACCCTGCGACCATGCCATCGACCGTCCCTGCCACGTTGCCCGGCAACGACGTCCCGTCGCATGAGCCTCCCGACCCGTCCGCGCTGCACCTGGTATGGTTCGACGGGCTGCTGTGGCGACCGGGGCCGACCGGCCCGCCCGATAGTGCCGTGGCCGAGCAGGTCTGGCTGGCAGGTGGCCCGGCCGATCAACTTCACCTGCTCTGGCAGGATGGGGACTCGTCAACCCGATGGCATTACGCACGCTGGGACGACCCGGAGTGGTCGATTCGAGCCTCCTTGCAGCTTGCCCCGGACGTGGAGCCGATTTTCGCCGGTGTGATCAATCGCAGCCTCATCGTTTCGACGCGCGTCCCCGCAGGGGACGGAACCGGGGGGTGGCATTGCCGTTCATGGACTTGGGCATCCGACGGCCAGGAGGGTGCCTGGCATGAATTGCCGCCCCTGCGCGTTTCGGCTGAAGACGACGCTGAGGAACTGACGCTCCCGCCGGGTGCGGCTGTGGGGAACTTTGCCGACAAACTCGTCGTGCTCCGTCCGGAGGAAGCCGACGCGGAGACAGCCACATACGAGCCACTGGTCGGCGGCGGACCGGAGCGCGATTTTGAGGACGTGCGAGTGTCCGAATGGGGGCCGAGGACGCGTACCGATCGCGGCTGGCGGGATGTGGCAGTCACGCTGGCGGTCGCCGCCCTCGTCATCCTGGTATTCTGGAGACGGCAGGACGCGGTCGTCGGGCCGTCCCCGCTTCCGGAAGGGGTCGTGATCGCCCGGCCGGGCAAACGCATTGTCGCGGCTGCGATCGACATGCTGCCGGCGGCCGCGGTCGTGGCGATCGTCTGGCATGCCGCGCTGGTAGAATTCGCGACAGCCTTCTGGCCGGCCTTCACCTCCGGCAGGGCCGAACTCATCGAGCAGGTGCCCTGGCCGACGACGCTCGTGTGGGCCTGGGTCTGGTTCCGCATCCTGTATGCCGGTTATGCGACGGCCTGCGAGCTTATCTGGCAGGCGACCCCGGGCAAAAGGCTCATGGGATGCCACGTGCGAATGGAAAACCATGCGCCCGCCGGTACCGTCCCGATCATTGTCCGGAACGTCACCAAACTCGTGGAACTGGAACCCTATCTTCTGATCTGGCCTTTCATCCTGGTCATCTTCTTTACCCGCCATCACCAGCGGCTGGGCGATCTTCTCGCCCGCACGATCGTGGTGGAACGGCAGGCCGACGTCCCGGAGATCGACGATGCCGGGCCGCGAACGGATGTGCCCGACGATCGGGAGTAGAACGCATCCGGATACAAGAAAACACAAGCACCGCTCAGGGCTTCCGCGTGTCTGGCGGGGCGGCGGTGTTCCATGGTATAAAAGATGATCGCGCGTCCGGTCGACGCGGGTGATCCGCGGACGCTCGGGGAAGGGATCGCTTTTTGCACGACCGGATCCAGGTTCAGGACAAGGCGCGGGTCGACCGGGACCGGCGCCTTCCTGCCGAAGCATAATCCTCCACAAGGAGACGCAGTGGTGCCGAAGCGAGCTCGAGGTGCAAGTGGAAATTATCTCTGTTTGGCCGTCGTGATTCTTCTCGGCATAGCCGGGGTCGCATGGGCTGACGAAGCCTCCGCTGCGCCGGTCGGGGAGGGCACCGAGGCGCACATGTATTTGCGCTCTCTCGACTGGACGGTCATTGCGCTTTATGCGGTCGGCCTGTTGAGTATCGGTTACTATTTCGCTCGCAAGACCCGCACGGCGGAAGATTACCTTCTGGGCGGCCGATCGATGCGCTCCTCGTCGGTCGGCTTGTCGCTGTTCGCCTCGCTTCTGAGCACGATCACGTACCTGGCCATGCCCGGCGAGATGGTCAACAAGGGGCCGGTCATCCTTTGGAGCATGGTCTCGATCCCGATCGCCTACGTCGTCGTCGGCTATTTCCTGATACCGCACTTTATGAAGCTCCGGGTAACCAGTGCCTATGAAATACTCCAGGCACGGCTTGGGACACAGATCCGGCTGCTCGGTTCGACGATGTTCCTGTTGACCCGTCTGCTTTGGATGGCGCTGATCATCTACATCACCGCCGACAAGATCATCGTCGTGATGATGGGATGGGATCCGAGCGTCACGCCCTATGTAGCCGTCGTCATCGGGCTCGTGACGGTCGTGTATACCTCGATGGGCGGGCTGCGGGCCGTCGTCTTCACGGACGTCGTTCAATCATTCATCCTTTTCGGCGGCGCCGTGCTGTCGATCATACTCATCTCGGTGAAGATGGGAGGCGTTACTGCCTGGTGGCCCACCGAGTGGTCGCCGACCTGGGATGCCCAGTCAACATTCAGCTGGGATCTGACCGAGCGCGCCACGCTGGTGGGCTCGATCGTGTTCATGACCGTCTGGTGGATCTGCACAGCCGGCTCGGACCAGATGGCCATCCAACGCTATCTGGCGACGCGCGACGTCAAGGCGGCCCGCAAGGTGTTCCTGGTGACGGGTCTGGCCAACATCGTCGTGACGTCCTGCCTGGCGATTCTCGGCTTCGCGTTGCTCGGCTTTTTCCAGGCCAATCCGGAGATGCTCGGGCCCGGCATGACGGTCGTCGCTAACGCCGACGATCTCTTCCCGCACTACATCGTCAAGTTCCTGCCGCAAGGGATCACGGGGCTGATCATCGCCGGCCTGCTGGCGGCGGCCATGTCGAGCCTGTCGTCCGGGATCAACTCGTCCTGTTCCGTGATCAGCGTCGATTTCATCGACCGGAGGCGCAAGCCGGGCCAGCAGCGCTCCCATCGCAGCCAGGTGCTCCAGACCAAGGCCATCTCCTGGGTGGTCGGCCTGGTGGCGGTCCTGCTGAGCTCGATGATGTCCCGCGTCACCGGAAACATCATGGAAGTGACCGTGCGCACGAATCACGTCTTCGTCGCGCCGCTGTTCGGCCTGTTTTTCATGGCGCTGTTCGTGAAGCGCGCGACCCCGTTCGGCACAGCCATGGGGGCGATCACCGGCTGTTTCGTGGCCATCCTGTTCGCCTACTGGGATCTTATTACCGGCGGGCTCGCAGCGCTGGGGATCCTGGAAGCGGGATACCCGCCCCTGACGTTCCAGTACATCACCCTCTTCTCGTTCACAGCCAATCTGCTCGTGGCCATCCCGCTGAGCCACCTGACGAGTACGGGGGAGGAAGCCAGAAAGTTGGACACGCTCTATCAGGATGGCTCTCAGAACGGCTCTCAGGACGATGGGCCGAGGAAGCTATAAGAGTTCAAAAGGTCTCAATAGATGCATTGGTCGGCTTGACCGACACAACTATAAAGCGAAAATGCACAGGTAGGAATTCCAAGGGGTGCGCCACAGCCGCAGGGCTGCCCGCTTCAAGTGAAAGGAACAGGAGATACGATGCTTAAACGAGACGATTTTTCGCGACGCAATTTTCTGAAGACGACCGGTGCGGTCGCGGCCGGCCTGTCGACGCTGTCGGCCAAGAGCTTCGGCCGGGTGCTGGGGGCCAATGAGCGGATCAATACCGCGATCCTCGGCTGCGGACACATTACCAATGTCATCCATGTGCCCGCACTGCTGTCATTGGTCAATGAGAATAAGGTCGGCATCATCGGCGTCTGCGACGCTCAGCTTTCGCGTGCCCAGGCATTCCGGGACCGCATCCAGGCCGAGGGTGGCATGACCGCGGAGGTCTCCCAGGACTACCGCGACATCCTGAAGATCGAGGACGTCGATTACGTGACGATCGGCTCGCCCGAACATTGGCACCATCGCATGATCATCGACGCGCTGGACGCCGGCAAGCACGTCTACGTCGAGAAGCCGGTCACGCACACGAGCGAGGAGGCTGTCGAGGTGGTCGCCAAGGCCAAACGGACCGGCCTGAAAGTGCAGGTCGGCGTGCAGGGCATGAGCGATGACAGCTATGCGACAGCCTACGAGGCGATCCGCGAAGGCAAGATCGGCCAGGTGATCCACGCCCAGATCGAGTACTGCCGTTTCCATGGCCCCGAAAGGGGACCGTGGCGGAGGGATATCGATCCGGACATGCCCAAGCCCGAGGATCTCGACTGGGAAGCCTGGCTCGGGCCGGCACCGCAACGGCCCTGGGATCCGCGCCGTTTTGTCGAATGGCGCAACTACCGTGATTATTCAGGCGGTATTTCCACGGACCTCTTCGTGCATCGAATCACGCGCATCATCCGGGCGTGCGGGCTGACGGTCCCGATCCGTGTCGTCGGCATGGGCGGGATCTATGTATGGCCCGACGGGCGTGAGCTTCCCGACAACATCGAGATGATCGCCGAGTACGGAAAGGTCGACGGAATCACCGAGGGGATGACCGTCCACGTGCTGGGAACGATGGCCAACCGGCACGGCATCGAACACGTCATTCGCGGTACGGACGGGACGCTCGTGTTCCTGCCCAACGTGGGTTGGCGGATCCTCGAGCCGCGTACCAACGAGGTCCGAGCCGAGCACGCGCGGAGCGGTGGCGAGGATATCGGCCTGCACCACCGGAACCTGCTGGACGCGATGCGTGGCGAGGCCGAACTGAACTGCCCGCCCGAGCTCGGGCACTACGGTCTGACGGCCGTGGCCATGGCCAACCAGTCCTGGTTCCAGAAGAAGATGATGACCTGGAACGACCGGCTTCAGAAAGCCGTCTAGTGACGCAAACGAAGCGGTCAAGGTGAACGACGCTTCGTAAGTCCAAAGAGCGCGGGCTTTCTAGCCTGCGCATCCCTTAAGATACAGGGCGGGGCGCTATCGCTTGTCGGTGGCGCCCCGCTTGATCGTACGCGCGGCACATCCGCTGGTCGTCGGCTGCCGCAGCACAAAAATCACATTGTGTC
>PWPN01000079.1 GCA_003557125.1 Phycisphaerae bacterium
GGGGGATCATCCCGAGTTCGAGGAATGGCTCGTCTCCGAGGCGATCGACGTCAATCAGCGCCGCGAATCGCTCGAAAAGCTTTTTCGAGGTCGCATGCACGACCTGATGTTGAACCTGCTTCAAGTGCTCAACCGGCGGCGGCGTCAGAGGCTCATCCGGGCGGTGCAACGGCGTCTCGAACTCCGCATGCAGTCGCGGCGCGGCGCCAAGGAAATCACGGTATACACGGCCATGCCGCTCTGGCACGAAATGCGCACTGCCATTCGGGCCGTCGTGACGGGTTGGCTGGGACGCACGCCGATCCTTGTCGAAGAAGTCCGCCCGGAAATCATCGGCGGCATCGTTATCCGGATCGATGACATCTGGATCGACGGGAGCGTCCAGGGCCGATTCGAAAAGATGCGCCGGCGCGTGAGCGCACGCGGACAGCTCGAATCGATTCAAAGCGAAAGGTATCTCGATGCGTCGCCTTCGACGTGAGCCGTCGCAGATGGATTCGATTCGATGCTTGCCGGGCGCTGGGAACGTGAGGTGATGGCGGGATGAACCTCAGAAACGATGAAATCGTTTCGGCGATCCGCGACGAGATCAGCGGCTATGCCGGGGAGATCGAAATCAAGGTTCGCACAGCCATCCCGCTCTGGCACGAAATGCGCACCGCGATTCAGGCGGTCGTGACGGGCTGGCTGGGACGCAAGCCGATCCTCATCGAAGAGGTCGAGCCCGGGTTGATCGGCGGGATCGTCATTCGAGTGGGCGACATCGAGATCGACGGAAGCGTCCTGACGCGACTCGATAAGCTTTGTGCACGGGCCACGGCGCGGGGGCGACGCGAAGCGTACCACGGCCAGGACTACATCGAGGATCAGCCATCGGCGTGAGCGAATCCGACGGAATGTCGAGCCGTCCGTTCTCGGACGTGCCTATCGTTCATGCCGCAGTGCAGGGTTCAGCGGAATGAAATTTCGAATCGACAAAATCGCCGACGCGATCAAGGAAGAGATCAGCCGCTATGCGGGCGAGCTGGAGATTGCCCAGATCGGGCGCGTCCTGGACGTTGGGGACGGGATCGCGCGGATCTACGGCCTGTCCGGAGCGATGGCGGGCGAAATGATCGTCTTCGCCAATGACACGATCGGCCAGGTCTTCAATCTCGAGGAAAACTTCATCGGGGCGGTGATTCTCGGCGACGATGTCGGCATCAAGGAAGGCGACAACGTTCGTGGGACGGGCAAGGTTCTTTCCGTGCCGGTGGGGGAGGAGCTCATCGGGCGCGTCGTGGATCCGCTCGGCCGACCCATCGACGACGGCGGCGCGATCGACGCGACGGATCATCGTCCCGTCGAGATCCCGGCGCCCGGCATCGCCGACCGCGAACCGGTCAGCGAACCGCTGACGACCGGGATCAAAGCGATCGACAGCATGGCGCCGATCGGGCGAGGCCAGCGCGAACTGATCATCGGCGACCGGAAAACCGGCAAAACGACGATCGCCGTCGACACGATCATCAACCAGAAAGAGCGGGGCATTGTTTGCGTCTATGTCGCGATCGGCCAGAAGGAGTCGACGATCGCCGCGGTCGTCGACGCGCTCCGTGAGCACGGGGCGATGGATCACACGATCGTCGTGGCGGCCGGCAGCGGCTCGGCGGCACCGCTCCAGTACATCGCACCCTATGCCGGATGCGCCATGGCCGAGTATTTCATGTACGCGCAAGGCAGGGACACCTTGTGCGTCTATGACGATCTTTCCAAGCAGGCGGAGGCCTACCGGCAGATCTCGCTGCTTCTGCGTCGCCCGCCGGGGCGCGAAGTGTTCCCCGGCGACGTATTCTATCTGCACAGCCGATTGCTCGAGCGCTCGGCCAAACGGGCGACGCGCTGGGTGATCGTGCCGCGCTCGGCCCCGGACGAGGCGTTCACCTCGGTGACCGGCAAGGAGTACGTCGGCGTCCCCGGCCTGCACGAGGCCGAGCGGGATCTCGATGATCTGAGCGAGACGCACGAGCTGCGCAAGGTGCCGGCCAGCGGCGGGTCGATGACGGCTTTGCCGATCGTCGAAACGCTCGAAGGAGAGGTCACGTCCTACATCCCGGCCAATGTGATCTCGATGACGGACGGGCAGGTTTATCTCGAACCCGACCTCTTTTTCGCGGGCGTACGGCCGGCGGTCAACGTGGCCGTCAGCGTGTCGCCTACAGGCAGCAAGACGCAGACCCCGGCCATGAAAAAGGTTGCCGGCGCGCTTCGGCTCGACCTGGCTGCGTACCGTCAAGTCGAATCGTTCGCCCAGTTGGGTACGGAACTCGAGCCCGATACGCAACGTCAACTCGATCGCGGTCGCGCGCTGATCGAGCTGCTCAAGCAGGATCTGCGCGTATCGATCGATACGACCGATCAGGTTATCAGCCTGTTTGCGGGGACGCGGGGATTCCTCGACGACCTGGCCCTCGAGCAGATCGGCCCGTTCGAGCGAGGCCTGCTCGACGAGATCCGCGGACGGCACCCCGAGATTTACGAAGCGCTCGAGGAGAGCGGCGAGTTGACGGACGAATTGACCGAGGAGATCACCGGCGCGATCGTGGAATTCAAAAAGGTTTTCCTGGCGGAATGGTGAGATGAGGGCGGGACGGTCGTCCCGGGACGTTCCATGGCCAAGACGCGTGCAATAGCCAAGCGACGCACATCGATTCGCAACATCCGCAAGATCACGCGCACGATGCAATCGGTGGCGACGGCGCGTTTTCAAAGCGCGATGCGCCGCGCGGAACGCACCTTTCCTTACATGGAATACTTCATGGAGGTCGTGGAAAGGCTCGCCTCGGCCCGCTCGATCGAGCATCCTCTGCTCGAGGTGCACGAGACTTCCGAGCGGGTTGCCCTGATCGTGCTCACGAGCAACCGCGGCATGTGCGGAGCGTACAACACGACGGTCCTCCGCGAGGCGGAAGCGCAGATCGAAATGTCCGAGCAGGCCGACCAGGAGGTCGAGCTCATCGTGTCGGGGCGCAAGGGAATCTCGCACTTCGAGTTCCAGGGCCGCGAGCTGGCGACCGGCCTGACCGTGTTCGAGCACAAGCCGCAGTTCGTCGAGGTCGAGCCGATCGCGGTGGCCGTCATGGATGCCTACACGCGTCGGCATGTCGATGCGGTGTACGTGACGTATACGCACTTCGAGTCGGCCTCCCGCCAGAAGGTCGAGACGATTCGGCTGCTGCCCGTGGAGCCCGCGCTGTTTGCGCGTGAGGCCTCGGCGGGATCGAAGGCGTCCGACCTCGAATCCGTGTATGAGATCAAACCATCCGTTTCCGAACTGATGGCCGATCTTTTGCCGCAATGGGTCAAGCTCAAGCTTTTCCAATGCTTCCTGCATGCGGCGATGAGTGAACAGGTTGCGCGGATGATCGCGATGAAGTCGGCCACGGAGTCGGCTGCCGGGATGGATCGAACGCTGACGCAGCAATACAACCGGGCGAAGCGGTCTTAGGATGCATCCAAGGCAGCGCGATGCAGATGGAAGGTAGGAACGTTTCTCATGCGTGACGCGGTGAAGCCCGCAGGCCCGGAAGGCGCACCCGCACGGGGACTCGAAGACGGATGACTCACAAACAGGCTGAAGCCGACAACATGGGGCGCGTGACGCGGGTCGTCGGGACGACGCTCGACGCCGAGTTCGACGAGGCGAACCTGCCGGCGCTGCTCAATGCGCTCGTTATCGAGCCGGAAGGCGATCAGGGCGGGAAACTCTGGTGCGAGGTGGCTTTGCATCTGGGCAGCGGCCGGGTGCGGACCGTCGCGCTGGGGCCGACGGACGGCCTCGTGCGTGGCATGCCGATACGCGATACGGGCGGGCCGGTGACGGTGCCTGTCGGGATGGAGACGCTGGGGCGCGTCTTCAACGTCGTCGGCGAAACGATCGACGGACGCGGGCCCATCGAGACTGAGACCCGTCTGCCCATCCATCGCGATCCACCCGTCTTCGTGGACCTCAAGCCGAAGTCCGAAGTGCTCGATACGGGGATCAAGGTCATCGATCTGCTCGCCCCCTTCGTGCGCGGCGGCAAGATCGGCCTGTTCGGCGGGGCCGGCCTGGGCAAGACGTTCATCGTCCAGGAGATGATCGCCCGGACGGCACGCGAGCACGCCGGGTATGCGGTCTTCGCCGGCATCGGCGAACGGACGCGCGAAGGCAACGACCTCTGGCTCGAGATGCAGAAGGCGACTTTCCAGGATGCCGACGCGGCCACGCGGCAGGTCCTCGAACGCACAGCCATGGTCTTCTGCCAGATGAATGAGCCGCCCGGGGCGCGGCTTCGCGCAGCGTTGAGCGCATTGACCATGGCCGAGTGGTTTCGGGACGAATGCGGTGCGGCCGACACGATGCTGTTCATCGACAACATCTTCCGCTTCTCGCAAGCGGGCTCGGAGGTGTCGGCTTTGCTGGGGCGGATGCCGTCGGCCGTCGGCTATCAACCCACGCTGGCCACGGAGATGGGCAAACTCCAGGAGCGGATCGCTTCGACCCATCGCGGCGCGATCACGAGCTTGCAGGCGGTCTACGTGCCGGCTGACGACCTGACCGACCCCGCACCGGCCACGACCTTCACGCACCTCGACGCGTACATCGTTCTGTCGCGCGCTATCAGCGAGAAGGGGATTTATCCTGCCATCGATCCGCTCGGCTCGTCGAGCCGGATTCTGGACCCGCACGTCCTGGGCAAGGACCATTACGAGGTGGCACGGCAAGTGCAGAGTATCCTCCAGCGCTACCGCGACCTCCAGGATATCATCGCCCTGCTCGGCGTCGATGAACTGTCCGAGGAGGATCGGCTCCTCGTCCATCGCGCCCGGCGTATCGAGCGGTTCTTTTCGCAGCCGTTCTTCGTCGCCGAGGCCTTCACGGGAATGGCAGGCATCTCCACCCCCAAGCAGGAGACGATCCGCGGCTTCCGGGAGATCTGCCAGGGCAAGTGGGATCATCTGCCCGAACAGGCGTTCATGTACGTCGGATCGATCGATCAGGCCGAGGACAAGGCGCAGGAACTCGCGCGCGTTGCTCCCGGTGTGCAATCCGAGGAGCCGATTCTCTGAGCGGATGAACGCCGGGGCTTACTCGTCCACGATGAAAGTTGAGACCGTGCTGTGGCCAAACAGACATTCCCATGCAGTCTGATCACGCCGGAGGGCATCCTGTTCGAAGGGCAGGTGACCCGCGTGATCCTGACCGCGCACGACGGGCAGCTTGCGATCCTGCCGAACCATGCGCCTCTGATCTGCAGACTGGGTGCCGGCCGACTGCGGCTGGACACGCGGGAGGGGATCCGCACGTGGTTTGTCGACCACGGCGTCGCGCATCTGGGGTCCGGCCAGTTGCTGGTTTTGACGGAGGTCGCGCTGCGGCCCGAGGAACTGAACCGCCAGCATGCCCTTGAAATGCTCGAGGAGGCGCGCCGCATGCCGACCGATACCGATGAAAGCCTCCGGTTGCGCGACCAGATCACAGCCAGCGCACGCGCACAACTGCGGATGATCGGCTGATACCCCTTGCGAATCGACGACGAGCTTACCCATGCAGGGTGCCACGGGCGGCTTGCCCGCCCGTGCCGTTTAATGGCATCGGAATCCTCGCCCCGGAGGGGCGATAGATAAAAGACGGGGGCGCAGCCCCCGGTTCATAGCTCCCCCTGACCATCCGAGCCCTGTAAGGGCGTGATCCTATGATAACCATGTCGCATGTATGGCGCCCTTTCAGGGCTTGATGGATAAGGGGCGGCCCCGGGTCCGGGGGCTTGCGCCCCCGGCTATTGTCTTATGCCCCTTTCAGGGGCA
>PWPN01000313.1 GCA_003557125.1 Phycisphaerae bacterium
GATGCGTGTGCCCGTGAAGCAGGTAGTCGTAGGGGGTCTCCCGCAAGGCGCGGGCGAAGGCCTGTTCGTGCCCGTGAAAGACAGCGACGTGCTTGCCCGCAAGTTGCAGCTCGACCGTGCCGTCCGGCCAGGGCAGGGCAAGCCCTTCCACCAGGGGCCGCCAGGTGGGCCGTGTGAAATCCATGTTGCCGAAGACGAACCACATGCGACGGCCGACGAATTCCTCGAGCACCTCCAAGTCGCCCAGGTCGCCGCAGTGGATGAACGCTTCGGCGCCCGCCTCCTCGAGGACGCGCACCGCCTGCCGAACTCGATCGCGGCGTCCGTGACTGTCCGAGAGTATGCCCAGTTTCATCTCTGATGTTACCTGATCCGCTCGAAGCCGATTCTTAGGTGCGCTACAGCAGACCGCTCCCTCACGGTCGCGGCTCGGATTATGCGTCCACCCGAAGGCGGCGGCAGTAGCATATCCGAATCGATGGCGTGCGGCACCTGGCGCATCGCAGAGCCGTTACCACGGCTGGTGCGGCCGTGGCTTGGGCGATGCGGCCAATCGCGGCGGATAGGGTCTGAATACCGGGAAAGCCTATACTATTTCAGAAGGATGGCCTTTTCAGGTTCGCAGGGGCGTGTGAACGCACCTGCCTGTCGAAGGCCATCGTATCCAAGCAACAGGTAACTATTTCCCAGGAAGAAGGTTATGGATCCTACACGCGACGCACCCGACCGACCGGACGATGAAAGCATCCCCCCTCGTGAAACGCCCCCCCCGCGAACTCCGGGGGCGCCTGGCGATGCGGCGGGCGAGACGTGCCCCACATGTACGAGCGGTTCGGGCCGCTGGGCTATCTGGGCATTGATCATCCTCATGATCGGTGTTTATTTTTATGCGACGCGCTCCGTGCCGGCTGCTTTCGAGTGGGTGTCGGAGTTCGAGCAAGGACAGTTCATCGCCGAGCAGACCGAACGGCCCATGATGGTCGTATTCCATGCCGACTGGTGCGGCGCATGCAGGCGGATGGAGCGCGAGGTCTACTCCCGGCAGGACGTCGGAGAGGCGGTGGCCGGCTGGGTGCCCGTCAAAGTCGATGTCGATGCGCATCCCGAGGTGGCGGATCAGTTCAATGTGGATCCTTTGCCCACTGTCCTGTTGCTTACCGAAGAGGGTGAAGTTCTCGCTCGCCGTGAGGGCTATCTGAACGCCGATCAGCTGATCGCACTCTTGCGCGACCATGCGCCCGAGGAAAGCCCGACAGCTGTTGTTCCGTAATGTGACGACCCCGCATCCCGATTACGCGACGGTCGAGATAGACTCCGAACAATGAGATCGGTCCGCCCCGCACTGCTCCAGAGCAGTGGCACCCGGTAACTTTCCCCCCTTATCAAGGGGGGATCAAGGGGGGATCAAGGGGGGTACTTCAAAGCTGAGGGTTTCAAGCCGTAGATATCCTGCCAACGGGCGAGACGCCTGTACCATCCTGTAGCGGCTGTCCCCCCGTGGCGGCGTCCTTTTTCCCAATGTTCACAGAGCACTGGCGGACAAGCCGCCAGTGGCACCCGGCGACGGAAAGTTCGCACAAGGCGCCAGGAAAAGAGCGGCATACTCCTGATGTGACGTAGCGCTCTTGAGGCAAGGCCATGCGTTCTTTACGATGCGTCCATGCGAATCGCGGTGATCGGTGCCGGTGCGATCGGATGTCTGTACGGCGGGCGGCTGGCCAGGGCCGGTCACGACGTGCACTTTCTGATGCGCCGCGATCTGGAGGCTGTCCGGCAACGCGGGCTGACCATCACCAGCTGCGACGGCGATTTCCATCTCGACAACGTTCAGGCGTACGGCGACCCCGCTGAAATCGGGCCCGTCGACCTGGTTCTCTGTGCTCTGAAAGCGACAGCCATCGACGACGCCGAGGCCCTCATCCGTCCCTGCCTCGGGCCCGAGACGCGGCTGCTGACGATGATGAACGGGTTCAACATCGAGCCGCACTTCGCCCGATGGTTTCCGCCCGAACGCATCCTGGCCGGTCTGGCGTTCGTCTGCTGCAACCGCGGCGAGCCCGGCGTCATCCACCATCTCGATCACGGCCGCGTCATGTTCGGCCACTGCCTTGACGACGTCGAGCAGGCCAGGCAGATCGCACAGCTCTTTGCCGAGGCCGATTTCGACACGCAAGTGGCTGCCTCGCTGCTCGAGGCGCGCTGGATCAAGCTCATGTGGAACATCCCTTTCAGCACGCTGGCTGTCAGCGCCGGCAGCGTCACCACGCGCGAGATCCTCGCCGACGAGGTCCTCTCCGAACTGGCCCGCACGCTGATCCGCGAGACCGGCCAGGCTGCCAACGCGGACGGCTGCCGCGTCGATATCGACGCGATGGTGGACAAGATGATGACCGACACAGCCACGATGGGCGCGTATAAGCCTTCGATGCTCGTCGATTACCGCAACAGGAGCCCCGTCGAGGTCGAGGCGATCCTCGGCGAACCGCTTCGCCGTGCCGAGGCGCTCGGGGTGCCCGTCCCCTGCATGCGCATGCAGTATGGCCTCGTTCGTTTCCTGGACCGCCTCAATCGCGGGCTCGTGACACCGGGGTGATTCGAAAGATGGAACTTGATACGCTGCCCTACCTGACGCGCGACCTGCCCGGCCTCGGGGGGCGGATCAAAACGCACCGCACCGATTTCGCCGTCGAAGAGATCCCTCTCTACGAGCCGTCCGGGCAGGGGACGCACGTGTACTTCGTGATCGAGAAGGTCGGCCTGCCGACGATGCAGGCGGTCCACCAGATCGCCCGCGCGCTGGGGGTCTCCGCCCGGGACATCGGGTTTGCAGGTCTCAAGGATGCCGACGCGGTCACGACCCAGACGCTCAGTCTCGAACACGTCGACCCGGATCGCATCGAAAAGATCGACTTGACCGGCATCCGCGTCATTCGCGTCGCGCACCACACGAACAAGCTCAAGCTCGGCCATCTCAAGGGCAACCGGTTTCGCATCCGCCTGCGTGATGTCGACGTGACGCGGCTGGACGAGGCGCGCGCGATAATGGACGTGCTCGCACAGCGGGGGGCGCCGAACTACTTCGGCCCGCAGCGTTTCGGGCTGCGCGGCGACACGTGGCAGGTCGGCCGGGCGCTGTTGCGGAGCGACTATACGGAGGCATTGGCCTGTCTGCTCGGTCGTCCCGATGACCGCGATCGCACAGAGGTGCGACGCGCGCGGGAGCTGTTCGACAAGGGCGATTACGACGCTGCAGCCGACACCTGGCCCTACCCGATGCATCACGAACGCCGCGTCTGCCGGGCGATGGCCAAGGCGCGCGGCGATGCCGGCCGAGGGGTTCGTGCGCTCGACAAACAGATGCGTCAGTTCTTCGTCTCCGCGTTCCAGTCGCACCTGTTCAACCAGGTCGTCGCGCAGCGGATCGATTCGCTCGATCGGCTCGAAGTCGGCGACCTCGCATGGCGCCACCCGCAGGGCGCGGTCTTTACGGTCGAGGACCTCACAGCCGAGAAGCCGCGCTGCGACGCGTTCGAAATCTCGCCGACCGGTCCGCTCTATGGCGCAAAGATGAAGTTGCCTTCCGGGCCGCAGGGCGATATCGAGCGGGCTGTGCTCGACGAGGCGGGCTTGACCCTGGACAGCTGGCGGGAGGGGCACGATCGGAAAGCGCGCGGGGGTCGCCGCCCGTTGCGTTTTCAGCCGCACGACGCCGACGCTCAGGTCGGCCAGGATGAGCATGGTCACTATCTGGAGCTGTCCTTCGAGCTCGAATCCGGCTGCTACGCCACGATGATCCTCCGCGAAATCTGCAAAGCGCCCTCCGGCGAAAGTGGTATGTGACGCGTAGTCGAGCCGCGACCGTGAGGAAGCGATCTGCTTATCCGAGCCGCGACCGTGAGGAAGCGGTCTGCTGTGTGGCCTCCGACGGGCGAGACGCCCGTACCACCCTGTAGCGGCCGCCCCCCGTGGCGGCCGTCCTTGTCGCGCACTGCTCACACAACACTGGCGGACAAGCCGCCAGTGGCACCCGGCAACCTTTCCCCCTTTCGAAGGGGGGATCAAGGGGGTTCTTCAAGGCTGATGGTTTCAACCCGTCGATACCGTGCCAACGGGCGAGACGCCCGTACCACCCTGTAGAGGAGTCATTGCCCACCTTACGGCCGCGCGGGCTGAAGCCCTCGGCTCCTTGGATGATTCTTTACGGATAGAGTGCGTCCAGGAGCGTGGTGAAGGGTCGGCGGCGCGGGGGAGGTGCATCCGTTTCGGGGGCGGGCTCGTAGAGGAATGACAGATCTTCGCCCTCGTACGTGCGCATGCGCAGCTCCGGCCTGTCGCCGGCTGTGACGGGCCCTTCCACGTTATCCCGCGACAGCGGTCGGCCTTGGTCATCGAACGAGATCACGATCGTCGGTCGAAACGGGTTCGTGCGGTTGTATTGCGTGATGACAGCTACTCGGCCATCCTCCAACTGCACCTTCGAGCCGATCGGAAAAGGCTGGATGAGGCGGACGAAGGAGCGCATGAGGCGCGTGTCGTAATAGTGTCGGTCGGGGCCTGCCAGCATGTCGTAGAGTACGCGCACGGGTGAGCGTGCCTCTTTGAAGACGCCCCGGGATGTGGCTGCGTCGTAGGCGTCGGCGATCCGGACGATTCGCGTGAAGACGTGCTGTTTGTCGACCGGCAGGCCCTGGGGGTAGCCGCTGCCGTCGACCGTCTCGTGATGGGTTCGCACGATCATTTTGGCTGCGGCCGGCAGATTGTCGGAAAGCAGGTCGGCGCCTTCGTCGGGGTGGTTTTCGAGCATGCGTCGTCCCGTTTCGCCGAGCGGGCCAGGTTTGGTGAACAGTCCCGGTGCGCGCAAAAGGGCGACGTCCAGGAAGAATGCCCCGAGCCCGAGCGGGGTCAGGTCCATCGCGACGTTCTCGCGGAGGCGCGAGGCCTTCGTCTGGCGGCGCCGTTCCGTGATGACGTAGTCGAGCGAGGTCCAGGCCAGCAGCAGGCTCAAGTAGAACACATTGCCCGTATGCGTGCCGAGGAAGTTAGCCGGTTTCAGGCTGTGCGAAATCAGGGCCACCGTCCGCGGATTGGCTGTGAGGTGATCGATGACCGAATCGATCACCCGGCTGACGCGCTCGCAGACGACCCCGCCGATGGGAGCCTGTTCCTTGTACCGGTCGCGTACAAGTGTCAGCTCATGGGCGATCCTCTGGCGGGTCTCGCTGGCGATGCGCCGTTCGGCGTGATCGTCCTCGAATTCGAAGTCCTGGTCGAGCAGCGGATCCCCGACGCGCACGCTCAGGTTGGGGTAGCGCCGTGTCAGAATGTCGATGTCCTCCTCCGAGAGCGATCGGCCGCTCTGAAGCATGACGCGCCCTTCCGACACGATCGGCTCAGCGAGCGTCATGCCCGGGGCAAGCTCTTGGCAGGAGAACAGAATCGGCATCGTTCACTTCCAGACTTCGGTATTAACGAAGCACGGCGACCCGGAAGGGGGTTGGCAGCTTCTCGTGTCGGTCATACTTTCGGCGCAGTGTACTGACGAAAGGGTAAACAAGGTCACCGCCGGGCTCTTCGCCGACCACCCCGACGTGAGCGACTACGCCTCGATGAACCCGGGATACCTCGAGAGCCGCGTCAGGTCCTGCGGGTTCTTCAGGAACAAGGCCAGGAATATTATTGAAGCGGCGAAGCTGATAACGGAAGAATACGGCGGCAGGGTCCCTGACACTATGCGGGAGATGACCCGCCTTCCGGGGGTGGCCAGGAAGACCGCCAACGTTGTCCTCGGCAACGCTTACGGGGTAGTAGAGGGGATAGCGGTTGACACC
>PWPN01000314.1 GCA_003557125.1 Phycisphaerae bacterium
AAGAGGCGGACGACGAGCTGTACGTAGGCCCGAAGGGTTTGATCCTCTGCACGAAGGCGGACCTGCCGGGCAGCGCGGACAATCTCGAGGTGCTGCGCGAGCTGCGCACCGGGCCGCCGCCGATGCTGCCGGTCTCCGCGGTGACGGGCGAAGGGCTCGACACGATGGCACGCCTGCTCTTCGAAATGCTCGACGTGATCCGCGTCTACACGAAGCTGCCGGGCAAGCCGGCCGACAAGGAAAAGCCCTTCGTGCTGCCGTCCGGCACGACGGTCGGCGAGCTGGCCCGCGAGGTCCACAAGGATATCGCCGAACGGCTCAAATACGCCCGCGTCTGGGGAACCAACGTCTTCGACGGCCAACAGGTCCACGCCTCGCACGTCCTGGCCGACCGCGACATCGTCGAACTGCACGCGTAAAAAGACTGGTAACAATCCGCGTGCCCAAGGAGCCGCAGGCTTGAAGCCTGCGCGGTTTTCCATGCAGCGCGAGCCAGAGGCGCCGCCCCAACGGGGCGTAAGATAATCGACACCGCATCGGGTGCCACTGGCGGCTTGTCCGCCAGTGCTTTGTCCGCAGGACCGCGTGGGGTGGCTGGCTTGTGTGCCACTGCTCTGTGAGCAGTGCTTCTTTGATGAACAGCCACTCTTACGGTGCACGATGGCAGCCCATATCAAAACGGGCTCTTGCTTTGACGCAGGTAGATCGGCTCCGGTTCGGACTGGATGTTAAGGCCCAGAATGACAGACGATCGGCCGTCAAGGCCTGTGACCTCCCACCAGCCGTTGAGCTCGAAATGGGGAGGCTCGTGGATGTCCGGCCTCCAGAGGACGTAGGTGGGCTCCTCGCGACTGGTGAGCATGTAAAGCCCTGGCAGTCGGTACGTGACGATGGATTGTTTGCTGAGCCGCTCGGCCAATACGGCGACAGCCTCGAAGGCTTTACGGCGAATCGCTGTGTGATCGTTCATGACCCGATACGCCAGGCCGAACGCGCCGCGGGGTCGACCGGGCGGCTCCACGTCTGTCAGCGCGTGAAGGAACATCCGATCGACGTCCAACGTCCGGGCGGTGAGCGTCCACTTGACCAGGTCGGCCGCCTGCCCATCGGGATGGCTCTGATTGACGTTCTGGCCGTAGGCGGTCATCCACAACGGCCTGACGAAGCTGCGGTCGGCCATGGCTTTGCGAAGATAGCCCGTGGCCGTGTTGAACGGATCGGGGACGGGCAGGCACTGAAGGGGAAAACACGAGAAGCCGACCACGTCGAAGGGCATCGCGTTTCCATGATCCAAGGCCATGGCGTCCAGCAGCCTTGCGAAGTCGTCGGGGCGGCGTCGACCGTTGGGATCGCATGGGTCCAACCCGGGGTTCGTCAGGCCGCCGAGAATGACCGTCGCACGCGGGGCGGCCGTCTTGACCGCATCCGCGAAGGCACTCACCCAGGCGGCGTATGCGTCGGGTTCGACTCGGCTCAGGTCGAAGGCCAACTCAAAGTGTTCAATCGGACGCTGCAGGCCGGGCATGTCCCGTCGGCCGTCACCGTCGTACCGCTCGACGAATCGTCTCACGAAGTCTGCGAACTGCTCGATTCGATCCGGGTCGGGCAGGCCCTCGGCGGTTTGCGCCCAGGGCGGCACGCCGGGGCAGACCGCGACGAGCTTGACCCCCATCCGCTGGGCCTTGCGGACGATGCGATCGGTGGCGGACCAGTCCGGACCGGCATCCGATACGCTCTCGATCGCGGCCCAGTCCATGAGCGGTGCCCGCACGTGACGGATGTGCAGATCCTTGAGCAGCTCGAGCTCGTCGTCGAGGTCGGCTTCGCCCCCGTTCTGCGCTTCGAGCGTACGGGCACTCCAGTGCGTGTTGATGCCGAGCCATTCGGGTGAAGGGCCGATGGGTTGACAGCCGACCATGCCGATCGACAGCCACAGGACGAGAGACGCTGCCCGAAACATCGGGCGATCGATCAGACTTGTGTGCCGCTTCATAGGGGTCGACCTCGCCGCGACGAAATGTTTTTTCCTGTCCACGCGATCAGCTTGGGCCCTCCGCCGCGCCGACGGCATAGGGCTACGCGGGAGACATTATAGCGGAAACAGCGACCCGTCTCGTTTGCGTCCGATCGAGCAGCCTCGCATCGACCTCAATGCGAAGGGGCGCGACGGCGAACGCGGCTGCGCTGACGGTCGAAGAGATTGGCCGAACGCTCGCTGATCGCACGGAGCGCCGCCACCGCTTCGATGAGCAGTGAACACGCCCAGGCATGCGGCGCCGCCCAGTAATCGTAATCGATCTTGGGGATGAGTTCGGGAAGCTGGCCTGTCGGGCTCGTATTGGCCAGGGCGATGCGCAGATCGTCCAAGGCCAGATCGATCTGGTCGTCGCGCTCCTGCGGATCGCTTGCGGTCGTCGCGATTCGCAACCGGCAGAGGGCATGCCAGAGCGTATTGACGCAGCCGGGCCCGCCGCCGACGTAGGATTCGTTCTCGAATCGCAGAATGGCGCCGCCGCCCTTGACGGAGCTGCGCAGGTCCTGGCTGACGCCGTTGAGCGTAGCCATCGCCAACGCACGCTCTTCAGGAACGGTCGGGTCGAGCACCTCCCAGGGATCGAGCAGGCCCATGACCGAGGAGTCGAGCGTCGGATCGGGATGACCTTCGGGACTGATGCGCCGCAGCCAGCGCTGGCGGGAAGGCTGCCAGAACGTCTCGATGAGCCGATCGCGAAGCTGATCGCGGAAGGCGGCCGACGTACGCTCGTGCCGGATGCCGAAGACCTCGTCCGCTTCGCGAAGTGCCGCGATCACGCCGGCCTGCGTGTACGCGAAGCTGCCCAGGCTGTTTTCCCAGAGATCGCTGGCCGGCCGATGAAGCCCATTGTCGTCGAGGTGCTCGAGGATGGCGGCGACCGCCTTTTCGACGACGGGATGGTACGAGGCGATGAACGCGTCGGCCGAGGTGCCCGACCGTCGGGCGAAGACACCGGCCGCATGGACGATCGCGCAGGTCTGGTCGAGCTGAATCTGATGGCTGTAGACGCACCAGGAAGGTGCGTGCGCGCCGCTGAGCCAGTACCGCTGGAACCAGTGGCCGGAGGGCAACTGCGTCCGGGCGGACCATTCGAAGAACCTCCGGGCCATGTCGGGTCGGCCGATCCGCTGGGCTGCCATCGCGCAGACAGCGGCATCCCGAGGCCAACAGTAGCCGTATCCGCCGGACAGCTCATAGGACAGGTCGAATTCCGGGGCAGCGATGAAGGTGCCTTCGGTCTCATCGTAAAGGTCGTGCAGCGAGATCACCGCGCGTTCGTACGCTTCGTCGAACTCGGGCAACGGGCACGCGCCCGCATCGTTCAGATGTCCGGTGACGCGTTCGTTTGCCCGGCGTAACGCAGCCTCGAAACCTTCCGACGCCAACTCCTGGGCCAAGGGCATGACCGACGCGTAATCGGCGCCACCCGCCATCACGAGCATGCCTTCCCATCGCGGTTCGTCGGCGGGCTGAAACCCGACGGCGAATTCGACGCGCCCGATCGACTGCGGGGAGGTGCCCAGATGGCCTGCGACCATGGCCTGTTTGACGTGGGTGTTGCCCGGCTCTTTGATCGAACCGCACTGGACGAGGATCGGACGGTCCGCCGAGACGCACATCGCGATGTCACGGAACTGCTGGACGACCGCATTGTGCTCGGGGTACGTCTGAAGCCCGTTGCGGTAATCGACATCGCCAAGGGCCATGCGGAAGTAGTGCATGAACTGCACACGGCCCATCTGCGGCCCGTGCGTCAGGACGATGCGACGCAGCAGGACCGGTTGGCCCGGCGGGACGACGTCCGTCAGCTCGACGGACAGGTCGAAATGACGGTGTGCGAGTCGAGTCGTCACCACGTTACTGGCCGACTGGAAAGATTGGGTGCGGGACCACCCCTCGTCGAAGCACCACAGGAAAGTGCCCGCGTGGTCTCCGTCCACGACACGCACAGCCGGCATGCCTTCGCGGATGTTCTGGGCGAAGTCCAGACCCGGATAGAAAAAGCCCATCAGCTCGCCCGATCGACCGAAAGTGGCCAGACACAGGCTGTTACCCGCGGCAGCAGTCGGAATAAAGATACTCATCAGGAGCACTCGGCTATAGGGAGGGGACGCGTCCCCGAAGGCGCCTTTGAATTATTCGAGGCGATTAAGTGGAAGTGTAGCCGTAACATGCGGATACTTTCAACCGCTCAGGGCGAAGCAGCCCTTCCACGGGCGCGCATGGCACCGCAACGGCTCAACCGCCTCGGCCCGACAATCTGAAGCTTCGAGTCAGAAACGCCCGTACCGGGCGAGCATTTTCTGCTGTTGG
This sequence comes from Phycisphaerae bacterium, assembly GCA_003557125.1. Classification (GTDB taxonomy): domain Bacteria; phylum Planctomycetota; class Phycisphaerae; order UBA1845; family PWPN01; genus PWPN01. The sequence goes on from PWPN01000314.1 coordinate 4,349, forward strand.
CGGTGACGGGACCGGCGCAGCCGTGCGGATCGGGCCGCGATCTGCCGCCAGAGAGGTTTGATGTCCGGATCGGGGTTGCCCATCGCGCGCAAATAGCGTTTCAGGAACCGGGCACGGTCGGTCAGCGTCGCCCGTTTGCAATGGTCGAGACTGATGTTGAGCCGTGTGAGCCCGCGGATCTGTCTGGACATTGTGGCACGGCGCACGCGATGCAGGCCATCGAGGTCGACCAGGAGCACGCGGGGGTCCATGGCAAGGTCGGGATCCCACTGGACCATGACGTTGGGCGCCTTGAGGTCGCGGTGCGTGAAACCGGAGGCGTAGAGTCGGCTCAGAACCGTGGCCAGATCGGCGACGATCGCGTTTTTGACGCGCCGCCGCGTCGCATCCGAAGCCTGGCGCAGTTTGACGGTCAAGAGGGTATCCAGGTCGAGTGCGTGATCGAGGTGCTCGGTGACGACGAAGCTGTCGATGAGCAAACCGAAGCGGCGCCGTTCGACCACCGCCAAAGGCCGAGCCGTGGGAATCTGGCGGCTCAGCAGCGCGTTGCCCCTTTTCCATGTGAGCATGGGGCGCGACGTGCGGAACAGGTAGATCAATCGGCGCAGCAACGTGCGCGGCAGGGAGCGTTTGCAGACGGTATCGAAGCTGTGTCCGTCCCGGGTGGTGAGCCGTTGCCGGCAGACCATGGCTGTGCGCGAGTCCTTGATGATCCAGCTGCGGTCCTCGGGTGTGAACCAAGCTTCGGGGTCCTCCAGCCAGTGCTGCCATTGTGCCCGGTCGAATTTCAGTTTCGTGGGCGCATGTGTCGGCCAAGGGTGCTTGGCGGAAAGAAAAACGTGCGCGTGCCAGCCTTTGTCGAGCTTGATCCGGGAAAAGTAGCGGCCGTTGCGCATCGTCCGGCGATCGCGCTTCGCATTGAGCTTGGCCGCGTGTCGCAGCGCGGCGCGTTCGAGCAAGGCGAGCAGCCGTTTTCGGTCCGAATGCAGGGCCAGGCTGTGCGTGCCGGACGGCTCGAAGCGCCGGTGCCAGTCGATGTAGCGGTCCAGGAAGCGGATGCGGTCGATCAGCGTCGCGTTCCATCGGAACCATTGATTGAACTGGGCGAGATTCCGGACGATGGCGCGCTCGCGCACTCGGCGTCCGAGCCGCACATTGTTCAGGTCGACGAACACGGCACGGCAATCGTCGCCCGCCTGCTCGATGAGCATGTTGCCCGCGTGCAGGTCGAGGTGTGCGAAACCGTTCTGGTGCGCCCAGGCGATGAGCCTGGCCGTGACGTCGATGATCCTGTTTTTGATTCGACGCGTGTCGGGGGCAGCCGGGTCCAACGCGGACCAGCATTCGTTCAGCGCGAGGGCCTTGCGCACTCCGATCGTGATGAAAATACTGACGGGATCGCGTCCCCGCATGGGCGCCTGGGCCGCGGCTATGGGCTGGACGGTGTCGATTCCGTGCTGTCGGGCGTA
>PWPN01000292.1 GCA_003557125.1 Phycisphaerae bacterium
CGACCATGGTTCGTCCTCCTGGCTTGAGGCTCTGCTCCTCCGAGCAACCCTCGTTGAAAGCCGCCAGTGTAGGGCGAACCACCCCGTCACAGGCCAGCCGCAGAAGGACATACGGTCTTACAGTTCGCGGATGGATCTGTTTAGATCACAGATCCCAGTGCTCGACAAGCGCAAGGGCGTGTGCGAAGTGTTGTGCCGCCGCATTGGGCCAATCAGCATCGGCGTTTTGGCCAGGCACTGCTAGCCGCAGGAAGCCACTGTCGCCCATCTCGAGTTCTGCGCCGGCATGTCCGATCAGGGTTATTCGCCCAGTTCCGTTGTCGAGTTCCAGATCTCCATCGCTGTCCCGGATTACGTCATTGAGGTGCTGGCCCGGCGCCAGAAAATCGCCGACATGCAACAAATCGCCCTGCTTGAAGTCGTGGATGGTGTCGTGCCCGCCGACGAACAGGAAGGCGTTGATCCCCGACCCGCCCCAGAGATCGTCCCGCCCATCGCCGCCCGAGAGGATGTCATTACCGACTCCTCCCCGGATCTGATCGCGCCCGCTGCCTCCAATCAGGATGTCGTTTCCGGAACCACCCACGATCCAATTGTTACCGGCATGGCCAAAAAAGACGCTGTCGGTGTCTCTCGCGGAGAACGTATCGCTGCTGACGGTGCCGATGAGCGCCCCGCTGAGTTGATCGAGAACCGACCCCAGCCGGAGCGTCGTCTCCAATGCACTGTCGCTCAGCTCCTGACCATTACGCCCCGCTTGGTTGTTCTGCATGCTCCAATAGTTGGCTCGAACCGTCTGGCCGTCGAATTCGGCTTCGGCATTCCGTGAGTGCAGGACATAGGTGACCCCCTCTGAAGAGAATTCCGTCTCTCGGCCAAGGGCGGACCAACGATTGAGAGCGTCGATGATAACACCGACTCCCCCAGTATCGGCCACCGCAACGGTACCTGAAGCCTCCAGCACCTCACCCTGAGTGGCAATCGTAGTGCTCGCAACTGGAAACCCGGTACGGATCAGTGTAGCCAGATCCAGCAGTACATTGCTCGACACTTCTTCGCCGCGATCTTCTACCGGCGGCATTTCCGACGCCTCATCCGGCACCGTGTGATCGTTGTCCTCGGTGCTTTGCTCCGCACCTGTCTCTGCCTCGGTCTCTAGTGCCCCCTCGGCGCCAGATTCCGGAGCGATCCCGGCTACGGGCGTGACATCGTTCTCCGACTCAGTGGTCGACTCGAGCATCACCGACGGATCGGGCAGCGTTCCTTCATCTGAAGCCGTAGCCAATTTGGCGAGGTCGTAATGCAGCCCTCCATCGAATCGCACAATCTGTACGTTGATGAGGAAGTTTGAACCGTCCGGCCCCTCAACCCGATAGCCGTTTCCCTCTGTGCGGAAACTGTAGTCCTCCGGGTTACCCGAGAAGATTACTTGGTTCGTCCCGCCGACACCGTTGATATGGTCGTCGCCCGGACCAGGCAGGAAAACGTTGTCGCCTGTATCGCCGATCAGGAAATCCTTGCGCGCTGTGCCAACGATCAGGTCCCCGCTGCCATCGGCGGAAACGAACGCGCCCATTTGGTAGTGTGAGCCGCCTTCGATCTCCCACCAAGGCTCGGAGTTGGCGTTAAGCTCCTCTAAGAGACGCGAGCGTGGGGTCTCATCGCCGAGATGGCCGTAAAGGCCCCAGGTTCCCCATTTGGATGAGTATTGGACATCGACAAATTGCATGAACGGGCCGTCGGCCACCGCAGTCCACACCTCCCAGGCTTCGGCGTAGAGGTCGGCCATTGCTTCGCTACGCACGAAGCCCGACAGGAACTCGGTTAGGATCTGTTCGTCTTCATCGGAAATGCCGCCTATGAAGGCTAAGTGATGCACGTGTTGGCCACCTTCGTAGCTGGTCAGCTTCAGCCCTTGGGCATGAGCGGCATCGGCTTGGAGTGCCCAGGTCTGAGCGAGCCGTGGGATCGAGGATCCGAAATCCGGGTCCATAAGCCAGTCATAGACCAACGCCGCGGCATCCATATCCGGATCCTTGATCGCCGCCAGCAGTGCATCGCGAACCTCCTTATTGCTGACAACCCGGTTACCGAAATAGCTGGTGATCGCCAGTTCGTCGAAAACCGAGGCCGGTTGAACGTAGTTGTCAGGTTCATAGGTTTGCCATTCCGGGGCTAGCATGTACCGATTTGAGACAAATGTGTTAGACGCTTGGGATCCGAGCACGGTCACCAGTCGCCCCTCGGGCTCGTCGGCAAAGACCTCGCGCCAGATCAGTGCCATGTTGGTGGCCATCTTGGCACCATATGAGAAGAACGCGTTCCAGCTTTCGGTGCCCCATTCCTGGATTGTCTGCTGGCGGAGCCATTGCGTTTGAGAGAAGTTCCCATTCCAAATTTCGTTGGAATACTCCACGCGCACCGTCAGTGCGGGGTCGAGATGGTCCCGCACATAGGTGGCGAAGGCGCGGACATAGGCGTCGTCGGCCAGATGCGGCATGTTGAACCACGGATCGGCTCCGACCAGATTAGCTAGATGTACCATGTCCTCGACTGCCACCCCGTCGGAAGTGCGTAGACCGTCTGCATGAGTGCGCTGGTCCCAGGTGGTCGTTGTGGAGCCGTTGGTCGCCTGCCAGTCCATGAAACGGATCAGGCGCGAATCCTCGATCAGCGCAAGCCAATCGGGATTGAAGATGCCACCGGCCTCGTGCAGGTTCACATGGCGCTCATGCACGATCGAGATGTTTCGGATGTAGTCGCCGGTTCCTTGCGGATCGGTTTCCAGAATGTTCAGAGTGAATTGCCCGCCGGTCTGGTTCTCGAAAACCACTCGGTTGGGTTCGGAACTCAGCACCTTGGCGCCCCCGAGCAGTTCCAGCCGCCCATTACCCTCCCAAGTCATCACATAGATACCGGTGCGGCTTTCGGCAGCCTCGGGCTGGCCGTTCCACGCCCAGATGGTACCGACCTTGTCGAGCCCCTCGGGGATAGCCTTAAGCCAGCCCTTCTCGTCCAGATAGCCGCCCTGTAGAAGTGCGTTGTAGGACATCCCGCCCCATTTGCCGGGCTCGTGGCCGATCCAGGGCCTCGCCATCTTCATCAGGTCGATGAACTGCATCGCGGTGTTGTAATCGTTGACGCTTGACAGGCCGAAAGCCAGCGTCGGGTTGGAATTCCCTGTCAGGGATCGAAGAGCGGGGAGCGTTTCCTCGTGTTCGGAAGAAACGGTCTCCTCTGTCGGGTTGTTCACGGATTCTGAAGCCTCTTCCTCGGATGGCGCCGTGACAATCGGCTCATTCCCAGCTTCCGGATCGCTCTCAACCGACTCGCCCTCGGTTTCCTGGCCGTCCCCCTTCTGGAGGGTGTCTTCGTCATCGCTCACTATCGGGTCATCCTTCGGATCTTCAATCACCGGCTCGTTCTGAGATTCCGGCTCGTCGATTTCATCTTCCGCCGTTGGTGGTGGAGTCGTCGTGGTGTCCTCACCGACGGGATTGTTCTCAGGTTCTTCAGCGGGTTCGTTCGTCTCGTTCACTGGCTCCAAAGGATCAGACAGGGAATCCTCCAGCGGCTCATCCACGATGTCCGGCTTCTGCTCATCGGCCTCACTGGCCGTTCTGTTGTGGATGCTGTTGCTGTGAAGGGGTGTGCGGCTGCGGAACCAGGTAGAATTTGACATGGCGGGAACCCCGAGTTTGCTTTGACCCATTTCGCTGAATGCGAAAACGGGACCAGTGAAGCAACTCAGGGTTGACAAGAGGCAAAGCAACGACAGGAAAGCGGGAGCAATTCGCGTAAAAGGAGCAGAATCCGAGGGCATCCGTTCCAGACGCGCCCAGATCCTGTTCGCGACATCGATCCAAGATGTCATTCGTGCCATCATGGCCCATCCTGCTCGGCAGGTGGAGCCTACGGCAATCCCGTCGCGGTTCAAGGCGCATCGGTTCGCTATTCACGGAACGCACGATTGAAGTAACTCATCAACGGCTGGGTCAGATAGGTCAATGGAGTGCGCTCGCCGGTGCGCAGGAACACGTCCACCGGCATTCCTGGAAGCAAGGCTCTGTCCGCGAGTTTCTCAAGCTCCGATTCACCCACCTCGATCTCGACCGTGTAGTAGTTCATCCCCGTTCGATCATCGGTGATCGCGTCGGCGGAAATCCGTGACACGCCACCCATGACTTGCGGGGTGTCACGCTGATCAAAAGCCGTGAATTGCAAAGACGCTTCCTGTCCGCGATAGACCTCATCGATGGCCCGCGCTTCCACACGGGACTGGATCACCAGAGGCTGATCCTGTGGGACGATGTACATCAGCGGCTCTGCCGCTCGGATAACCGACTGAAGAGCGAATATCTGAGTGTCGTGAACAATCCCTCCCGCCGGGGCACGAATGTCGAGACGGGACAAGGTGTCCATTAGCATCAGCTTGCGTTGCGAAAGTTCGATCTCGCGGAACTGCAAGTCCCGCAACGCCGTGACTGCCTGCTCGCGACGACCGGTCTGCAACTGCAACCGGTAAATCTCGTTGCTCACGACCTGCCCGCGGAGCTCGGCGATCTCGGCTTCGAGCCGCCCTATCTGACCTCCGACGCCGGCCCTTTCCCGGTGCAACTGGCTGACCCTTGCCGACTGGGTGAGCTGACGCGCCAGAAGCGATTCCTGGTCTCGCAATTCGCCATCCAGAAGGTCCGCTTGCTCACGTAGCGCAACAAGCTGAGCTTCTGTCCCGACAATACGATTCTCGATCTGGATGTTCTTCTCATCGAGCAGGCGAAGCTCCTGGCCCAGCGCCTGGAGCCTTTCGGTGAAGAGCGCTCTTTCCTCGGCGATATTGGCCGCGAGCTGGGTGTCACGCTCAGCCAGCCCCAAGAGCATCGCTGCGAATCTGATCTCGCTCGCATCGCTTTGCTCGGCGCGCAGCCGCGCCTGGCGCACCATGATTTCGCGAAGCTGGCCTTCGACGATCTCCAGTTCGGCACGCTGGCGATTGCCATCGAGCCGCACCAGGACGTCACCCGGCGCGACGGCGTCGCCCTCGCGAACAAGAATGGCATCGACCACCCCGCCGTCGGGGTGCTGGACGACCTGGCGATTGGACTGCACCTGGACTGTGCCGGACGTGACGACCGCACCGGCGATGCTGGCGTGAACCGCCCAGAAGCCAAGCCCCCCGACCAGCAGGCAGAGCGCCGCAACCCCGGCTGTCAATGGCAAGCGCGCGCTCCAACTGGGCAAGCTTGCATGATCCTCGATGGCTGAAGCCTTTCCCGAGAGCTTTGCAGGGTCAGAGGCTGGTGTGCCGGAGGTGCGACGCTTGTTCTCCGGGTCGGGTTGGAAAGGCTTCCGGCTGCGTTCAACGAACATAATTATCGAACCTCCACCCTCGCTGCTTCCGCGGCAGGTCGGCGAACTGCTCCGGAGTCATGGACAGTTTTCTTCAGTACCTCATCCCGCGGTCCCAGCGCCGCCGTTGCCCCACCCTCAAGCACGATCAGATTGTCGCATTCCGCGATAGCCAAGGGCTGATGGGTCATGATGATGACGGCTCGACCTTGTCTCTTGAGCTCGCGGACCGCAGCATTGAGTGCTTCTGAGCCTTCGTAGTCCAGAGCGGAATTCGGTTCGTCGAGAACCACCAGGACGGGCTTTCCGAAAAGCGCGCGGGCAAGGGCGATCCTTTGGCGCTGCCCGCCCGAAAGCTGGTTTTCGTTGCCATCGACGAACGTGTCGTAGCCTTTCGGCAGTTTGAGGATCATCTCATGCGCATTGGCGCTCTGCGCAGCCTGGATGAC
>PWPN01000005.1 GCA_003557125.1 Phycisphaerae bacterium
CCGGATCGTGCCGTCGGGGTCGAGGTCCATGTCGAGGGCGGCCGGGTGACGGCCGAAGGCGGGCATCGTCTGGATCGTGCCGACAAGCGGCGTCAGGAAACCCGCCCCGCCGCAGAGCCGGATGTCGCGCACGGGCAGCGTGAACCCGGTCGGTCGGCCGCGGCGAGCCGGTTCGTGCGAAAGCGAGTACTGCGTCTTGGCCATGCAGATCGGCAGCCGATCGAAGGCCAACTGCGCGAGCGACTCCATCGCACGACGTGCCGCCGGCGCATACGAAACGCCGTCCGCGCCGTAGACGCGCGTCGCGATCGTTTCGATCTTCTTTTCGATCGGCCAATCGAGCTCATAGAGCATGCGGAAATCGAGGTGGTCGTCCGCATCGGCTGCCCGGATGACCGCGTCGGCCAACGCTTCCCCCCCGCCGCCGCCGGACGTGTGCACCTCGCTGACAGCGGCATCGAACGCACCGGCAGCCTGGGCAGCCTCGCCGATGACGTCGAGCTCCTCATCCGTGTCCGTCGCGAACCGATTGATAGCCACCACGGCCGGCACGCCGAACGACGCAATCGTATCGAGGTGGGCAGCCAGGTTGGGCAGCCCCGCGCGGACGGCATCGACATCCGGCTCGTTGATCCGCGGGTCGATCGCATGGCCCGCCTCGACGTAAAACCGCCCCGAATGCGCCTTGAGCGCGCGGACCGTCACGACGAGCACCGCCACGTCGGGCCGTTGCCCGGACGTACGGCACTTGATGTGGCAGAACTTCTCGAAGCCCATGTCGGCCCCGAAGCCTGCCTCGGTCACGACGTAATCCGCACAACGCAGCGCGATCTCGTCGGCCACGATGCTGCTGTTGCCGTGCGCGATGTTGGCGAACGGGCCGGTATGCACGAACGCGGGCACCTGCTCGATCGTCTGGAGCAGGTTCGGCATGAGTGCGTCCTTGAGGAGCACCGCCATCGCGCCGGCTGCCCGGATCGCCTCGGAGAAGACCGGGATGTCCTGGTGCGTGTAGCCGATGACGATCCGCCCGAGCCGGCGACGCAGGTCAGCCAGGGAGTTCGCCAGCGACAGCACAGCCATCACCTCGCTGGCGGCTGTCAGATCGAAGCCCGTCTCGCGCGGGAACCCGTGCCCGCCCAGCCCGATGACGATGTCGCGCAATGCGGCGTCGTTCATGTCGACGCACCGCCGCCAGGTCACCTTCATCGGGTCGAGTCGGCCGGGGTTGCCCTTGACCATGAGCGTGTCGATCAGCGCCGAAAGCAGCGCGTGGGCACTCGACACCGCGTGCATGTCGCCGGTCAGGTGGAGGTTGAGATCCTCCATCGGCACGACCTGCGCGTGCCCGCCGCCGGCCGCCCCGCCCTTGATGCCGAAGACCGGCCCCATCGAGGGCTGGCGGATGCAGCAGACGCTGCGGTGCCCGAGCCGGGCGAGCCCCTGGGCCAGGCCGACGGTCGTCACCGTCTTGCCCTCGCCCAACGGTGTCGGCGTGATGCCGGTCACGACGACGTATCGGCCGCGGTTCGCGTCGCCGAGCCGTGCGATCGTTTCGAGACGGACCTTGGCTTTGTATCGGCCGTAGGGGACGACCTCATCGTCGCGCAGCCCGAGTCGCTCGGCGATCTCGGCGATCGGAAGCAACGGTGCGCTCTGGGCGATCTGCAGATCTGAATTCATGGTGCCTGCCGTTTCACGTCGACGGCCGTGTAGACCCGATGTGCGTATGAGAAGCGAACCCCGCACGACACCCGCTTACGGTGCATCGTCTGCGGGTTCGCCCGAATCCGCCGGCCCGATGTAGGTGGGCATCGGCCCGCGGAAGGCGACGCGCGCGACGCGCCAGTAGCGCTGCTCGCCCTGGGTCGCGGGTTCCTGCACCAGTTCGATTTCCAGGAGCACCGGCTCGCCGGGCTCGGCCTGGTCCGGGTCGTGCTGGACCGGGTACAGAACGACGGCGGTCGCATCGTCCGGGCCGCCGACCGCGACCCGCATCCTTTCCGTGGCCGACTCGAAATCCTTCTCGATGCTTTGCACGTAGTACGCGACGATCGGCGCCCAATGATTGACGACCTCGTGAATCCTCTCCCGCCTCAAACCACCGTTTTCCGGTGCATTCGACGGCACGGGCTGCGCTTCGATCGCGCGCCGGTTGATCGTCGAATAGGCCGCCAGCGCGAAGGTCGTCTTGAAGGCTTCGCGTTGCGCATCGCGATCCTGGGCCTGGGCCGCCTCGACGTCGTCGCGGAGCGACCGCAGCAGCACGAAGGCGACCTGCTCGGGCGTCGCGTCGGCGTCGAGCGTCTTCCCGTAGGCCGTCACGGTCTCGACGGTCATGGGCGGTATCTCGCGCGGCTGCTCGCAGCCGCTCACCAGCCACAAGCTCGCCAGCACCAGCGGCGCCGCAAACGCGCGGACCGCACGACTTGGAAGGATACGGATCGGTCGTTGAGTTGGGGTTGCATGATGCGTTTTCATCATGGACGGGAAGTCTAGCAGGTTTGCGGCTGCATGCCAACGCTTGCCCGCCCAAATCCCGGCAGGTAAACTCGGCCCCGTCGGATTGGGAAACAACCATGGCTGAGCACAATCGCAATCTGTGGGCCCCCTGGCGCATCGAGTACATCCGCACCCTGGCCGACGACCGGCAGGGCGGCTGTTTCCTGTGCAAGTATGCGGCGGCCCCGGACAAGGACGCCGACAATGGGGTGCTCTGGCGGAGCGACGCCTGCCTGACCACGTTCAACCAGTTCCCGTACACCCCCGGCCATCTGCTCGTGGCGCCCCTCGCGCACGCCCCGAACCCCGAAGACCTCGACGAGCCTGTCCTGACCGAGCTCATGCGGCAGATGCGCGACGCCAAGCAGCTTCTTGACGCGGTCTGCGGGCCGCACGGGTACAACGTGGGCATGAACCTGGGTCGATGTGCCGGCGCGGGCCTTCCCGGCCATCTCCATCTCCATGTCGTGCCCCGCTGGGACGGCGACACGAACTTCATCCCCGTCCTGACCGACACCCGCGTCATCTCGCAATCGCTCGAAGATCTGCACCGGCTCATGATGGAGGCGGCGCCCAAGGTCGGCCTGCCGCCATTGCGTACGTGACCCGCTGCCCGTCGGAAGGCGTGCCGACCGGCGCTAGGCGACCGGGGCTAGGCCGGGAATGAGTAAACCATGAAAACGTATGCGGTCACCGCTCGCAACTCGCGTGGACGCGAACACCGCGAAACGTTCCCGGACAACGTCGATCCCTTCGCGGTCGATCGGCAGCGCGTGCTCCACTCGACCTCGTTCCGCCGACTCGAATCCAAAACGCAGGTCTTCGTCGTCGGCGAGCACGACCATTTCCGCACGCGGCTCACGCACACGCTCGAGGTCGCCAGCATCGCCCGGCGCCTGTGCGTCGCCTTTCAGGTGAACGTTTCGGTCGGCGAGCTCATCGCGTTGACGCACGACCTCGGCCATCCCCCGTTCGGCCATTCGGGCGAGGCGGCCCTGGCCGATCTGATGCGGGATCACGGCGGATTCGAGCACAACGCCCAGTCCCTCCGGGTCATCGAGTACCTCGAGCATCCCTATCCGCCCTTCCGAGGCCTGAACGCGACCTACGAGGTGCGCGAATCGCTCGCCAAGCACTGCACGATCTACGACACGCCCGGGCACCATCCGCTGGCCGACGGTTCGCACGCACCCATCGAGGGCCAGATCGCCAACCTGGCCGATCGGCTCGCCTACGATTGCCACGACCTCGAGGACGGGATCGGTGCGGGCCTTATCGACGAGCACCAGCTGCTGGCGATCGACCTCTGGGCCGAGGCGATCCGCGAGCCGCGCCGCCGGTACCCCGACCTGCCCTTTGCCGCGATCCGCCGTCCCGTGCTCGATCGCCTCGAAGACGTGCTCCTCCAGGACATCGTGACCGCCTCCCGCCGACGCATCGCCGAAACCAAGATCGAGTCGCTCGACGACGTCCGCCGGTGCGGCCGGGAGCTCGTCGGCTTTTCGGAAGCGATGGCCCCGCGCGTCGCGGAACTCGAAGCGTTTCTCAAGGACCACCTCTACCACCACCCGCGCCTCGTGCGGATGGACAACAAGGCCCGGCGCTTCGTCCAACGACTGTTCGAGGCGTACCTGGCCGACACACGCCTGCTGCCGCCGCGCTTCGCCCGCCGCATCGACACGCAGCCCGTCCACCGCGTCGTCTGCGACTATGTGGCCGGCATGACCGACAGCTTCATCCAGGCCGAGTGCAAACGGCTTTTCGAGCCGTTCGAGAAGGTGTGATACAAACGGAAAAATCCGACGCGAAACCTCCCGTTCGCCGGGTCACGCACTACCAGGCTGCATAGAATGACATTGCACCGGGGTGGTCAGCGACCCCATTTCCGAAAATCCGGCTCCGGCTGCCGAAATTTCAAAGCTTACGTCCTGCGCGGCAGGCCGTTCCGACTCCACGAAGGCGGAGACATCGAATGGCAGGCACCGAAGTCTTCAACAAGATGGCCGGGACCGAAGTTTTCGATGACTTCTCGACGTTCGAGCGGTGGGATGCGGAGTATTACCCGCCGACCGCGTGTCGCTATTACGACCGGGCCGTCCGCGACATGCTCGGATGGCTCGGGGCCGGGCCCGACGACCTCGTCCTCGACGCCGGCTGCGGACCCGGGCGCCACAGTATCCGGGCGGCCCAGGCGGGCTGCCGTGTGCAGGCGATCGACATTTCCGATGCCGCGATCGCCGAGGCCCGTCGCCGTGCCGCGAAAGTCGGCCTGGCCGACCGAATCCGGTTCGAACAGGCGGACCTCACGCAACTGCCGTTCGAGGATGGATCATTCGAGCATATTTTCTCCTGGGGTGTGGTCATCCACATACCGGCAGCCGAAGAGGCGCTGGCCGAGCTCGTCCGCATCCTCGCCCCCGGCGGAAAACTCGCCCTCTACGTGACCAACAAGAATGCCTGGGATTACCCGCTGCTGTCGCTGGCGCGTCGCGTGCTGCGTCGGCCTACCCCCCCGCTCGAATCGAGCCACCTGGGGCAAGGCTGCTGGTTCGCTGACAAGGGCGATTCGCTGTGGGTATGGCGATTTGCAATCGACGCACTGACCGCGCACCTCGAATCGCTCGGCCTGCGCCGAACACACCGCGTAGCCGGTCAATTCACGGAAATCCAGAGGCGACTCCGCGGCCCGGCCCGAAAGGCGATGCTGTTACTCAACAATGCCTGGTATCGGCTCGGTCTGCCGCCCGGCCCGTGCGTGACGAACCTGCTCGTATTCGAAAAACCTTCTGCCTGATCCGGCCCGAAGCGCGAGCACAGCACCCGGCGAGCAGTATGTAGAGCAGGCTTCGCCATGGAGACGATGCTGTAGCGTCCGCCCCTCCTTCTTCGGCTTCGCCGCGACTTCGCCGTGGCGGAAGTCTTTCGGATAAGCACTGGCGGACGAGCCGCCAGTGGCACCACGAAACCCGTGGCACCACGAGACGCCAGTGCATCCGGAGGAGCAGCTTGCGCCCTGCCGATGCGTTCAATTCCGGGGATCATTGCGGTCTAGCCCGCATATTTCATCAGGATATTGCATTTCGCGCATGGAAAAGGCCTTCAAGCCTTGTATATTGGGTGTTTAGACGCATCCAAGACACTTGGCAAGGAGGCCCTTCCAATGACAGAGTGTAACCGAGAGCAGTTGCTGTTTTCCAGTCTGAATCGCCAGAGCATCGTCACCGATTTCGACGGTGGCCACCTGACCTCGGACGGCGGCGGGCTGCTGCTGCGGGAGGCGGACCGGCGGTCAGCGC
>PWPN01000153.1 GCA_003557125.1 Phycisphaerae bacterium
CCCCCCGCCCCTCACCCGTCAGCAACCGCATCAACCATTGCCCACCGATCAACCCCGTCGCCAGATGACCGTTGTTGGTTTCCACGATGTCGTTTACCAGGTGGGCGAGTACGCGCGGACGTTCCGCCTCGGGCACCAGTCCGAATGACAACGCGAGCACGCTCGAGGTCTGCGTGCCGTTGTCGTACGTTCCCGTGTCGGCATTGAAGAACCGCGCGTTGAACGCTTTTCGTATCTGCTCGGCCCACTGCCGATAATGGGCCGCCTCATCGTCCTTGCCGATGATCTCGGCGTACCGCGCGACAAGCTGCAGGTTGTTGTAAAAGTAGGCAGTCCCCAGGAGCGGGCCGGCCGTCCTGCGGGCCGGGTCCTGCGAGTGGATCAGCTCCGGGCTTTCCGGCGGGACGCACCAGTCCCCGTACGTATCGCGCGGCATGATGCCGTCCTCGAGAAACCGGCTCATGTACGCGATCCATGTGCACATGTTCGGGTAATGGCGTTCGAGGATGCGCCTGTCGCCGTACATGTCGTAGAGGTGCCCGGGAATGATCACGTACGCGCTGGGCCAGGTGACGTTGTCCGAGTACATCGGCCAATAAGGCGGCACCACGTCCGGGATGCTCCCCTCGTCGGTCTGGGCCGTGGCGATGTCGTCGAGCCACTTGGTGAAGAAGCTGGCCATGTTGAAGTCGAACATCTCGGCCCGCGATTCCGTGGCGATGTCGCCCAGCCAGCCATGACGCTCGTCGCGCTGCGGGCAATCGGTCGGGACGCTCCGGAGATTCCCCCGCACGCCCCAGACGACGTTGCGATAAATACGGTTGATGATCTCTGACGAGCACGTGAATTCGCCGCGGGGTTCGACGTCGGAATGCACGACGCGCCCCTCGATCGTCGACAGGTCGGGCGTACCCGGGTAGCCGCGCAGCTCCACGTACTGGAAGCCGTGGTAGGTGAACCGCGGCTCGTACACCTCGACGCCGTCGCCACGCAGGACGTAGACATCCGTCACTTTGGCCGACCGCTTATTCTCGACGCTCAGCGAGCCGTCCTCGTGCAGGGCCTCGGCGAAACGCAGCCTCACGCGCGTCCCTCTCGGCCCGGACACCTTCAGCCGCACCCAGCCCACGATGTTCTGGCCTAGATCGTAAATGGCTACGTCCGGTTCCTGCATCCGGATGGACACGGGCCGAACCGTCTCGGTCACGCGGTGCGGCTCGTTGGGTTGGGCGACAATCAGCCCACCCGGCGGATCGACGCGCTCGGCCATCTGCCATCGGCTGTCGTCGAAGCCGGGGCGATCCCAGCCGTCCATCTCGAGACGCGCGTCGTAGACCTCCCCGTCATAGATATTGTTGGTGAGGATCGGCCCGTCCGTCGTGAGCTTCCACGTCCCATCGCTGACGAGAACCTCCTCACGGCCGTCCTCGTACGTGACGTGCAACTGGAAGAGCACCTTGGGATAGCCGTAGTTGATGGTCTGGAAGGGAACGTTGACGCGCGGCGCCCAGAATTGCGAATTGCCGAGCATCACGCCGACGGCATTGCCTCCCTCCGTCAGCATGTCCGCCACGTCGTAGGTCACGTAAAAAGCGCGCTTGTCGTACTCCGTGTAACTCGGATCGAGCACGTGGTCGCCCACCTTCTGCCCGTTGATCCGCAGTTCGTAATAGCCGAGACCGCAAACGTACGCCTTCGCGCGCGCGATCTTCCCGTCGAGCGTCCATTCGCGACGCAGCATCCGCGCCGCCAGTTCGCGGCTCTCCGAAGTCCCTGCGCCGATCTCGCCCCATGGGGCCATCCCATAAGGGCCGAGAACGCGAGCGGCCGACCAGCCGCGATCATCCAGACCCGGCGATGGCCAACCGTCCACCTCCTCGGTGCTGGCCAGCCACGTGCCGTCCGTTTCGAAGACCACGCGCGTGCCGTCCGAGCAGGCGATGTCGAGTTGTGCGATCAGGCCGGCCGGGTTGGGTGAGTCCCCATCGTTGGTCACCATGACAGCCATCACGTTGTCGCCGGCGCGAAGGTGCTGCGCGACGTCGATGGCGACCGCGCTTGCGAAACTACTCGATCGGCCGGACCAGTTACCGTTGAAATAGATCTCGCCGCGATTGTCCGTCGCGATGAGCAACTGCGCCGTTTCGACCTCGCATCCGGCCGGGATCTCGAAGTGACGGCGGAACCACCGCGTGCCGACGGGTGCTGACGTGGCCGGGTCGCCCTCCGGATACCAGATCCACGAGACGGACTTCAGGGGATTCTCGAGCTCTTCCGGCTCTTCGTCGCGCCCGATCCACTCCCCCTTCCAGTCGCCATCCTCCAGCAGCCCCATCGCCCAGGTCGCCGGGGCGCTCCAGGCCGATCCCGTCCCATCCCGATCCCAGATGCGCACGCGCCAGTAGACGCGCTCACGGCTCGTCAGAGGCTCGCCCTCGTAGACGACGTGGACGCTTTTGTCCGAGTCGATCTTTCCCGTGTCCCAGAGTCCGGCACGCCCCGCTTCGAGATCCTCCCGCGTACGCGCCGCCTGAACGTGGTAGGCTGTCTGCCGTTCGTCCCGCCGCTCCGACTCCATCCGCCAGCTCAGACGAGGATGCCGTTCGTCGATGCCCAACGGATCGACCCGGTACTCGCATCGCAGATCGAGCACCCGCACGTCGTTGGCCGTCCGCGCCGCTGATTCCGACTGTCCGCAACCCATCATGATCCCCGCCATCGCAAGTGCCGCCAGAGTTCGTACCATAGCACACCTCTTTGATATACCGACAGATCCGCTCGACCGCTGTCGGGCCTTTTTCGAACTGGTGTCATCATACCTGCCATCCGGAAAGTGTACAGCCGCCTTGCGGGCCTTCTCGGTCGACCTCGCCTGCGGTAGGATGGCATGGGAAGAAGCCCGGCAGTGCGAACGACCGTTTCCGAAGAGTACCCGATTCCTCCACCCTTTACCAGAAGAGACATTTTATGCCCATCGCGATCGACATCATCGCCGACGACCACAATCTCTGCGGCGAAGCGCCGACCTGGGACTACCGCACGGGGCGCATACTCTGGACGGACATCCCCAACCGGAACGTCTACACCTACGAACCCGAAACGGGCCATCGAGCACTGCTCTGCAACCGTTGCTCCGTGGCCGGCATCGCGCTGCACGCCGACGGCGGATGGGTGGTCGCCGGCAGCGAAGGCGTGCACATCCTGGCCGCGGACGGATCGACCCGCACTGTCCTGACCCAACTCGAGGGACAGCCTCTGAACTTCAACGATATCCTGGCTGATCCGGTCGGCCGCGTGTATGCGGGCACCTACTACTGGCAGGACGGGAAGATGGCCCGGCAAGGCCGACTCTACCTCATTGACGTGGATGGCTCCGTGCGCGTCGCGACCGAAGGCGTGCATCTGTCCAACGGCCTGGCCCTGAGCCTCGATCACCGGACGCTCTATTACGCAGACTCAGCCATACGCACGATTTATGCGTTCGACGTGGACCCCGCGACCGGCGCGCTGTCGAATCAGCGTGTTTTCGTGCGACTTCCGGACGACGGCGGCGTACCCGACGGCCTGACCGTCGATGCCGAAGGTTCCATCTGGTGCGCCCAGTGGTTCGATGGGCAGGTCGTCCGCTACGATCCGAACGGCACAGTCCGGCAACGCATTGAACTGCCCGTCAAGCAGGTCTCGAGCGTCGCTTTCGGTCAGGCCGACCTCAAGGCCCTGTTCGTGACGTCCGCAGCCGGTTACGTGCCTACGACCCTCGACCCTGCCGGTTTCGATCAGAATTCCCCTATGGGCGGACCGCTTTACCGGATCGGGCTCGACGTGGCTGGTCGACGTGAGCATCTCGCCCGAATCGCGCCGCCTGCGCACTGACGCGCTCAATCGGAAGTGCGGCCGTGCGTGGCCTGCTGCGAATCACCCGCGGAAAGTTGCGCACGGCTCATGGATGCCAAATTCCTCAGAAAGGACTCCATCCGGTCACGACGCGATTCGGGCAGCACGCGTCGGCCGAACCGTGTGGCATAATAATCAGCCACCAGTTCGGGCGCAGGCTGAAGGACCGGGAACCGGGTCGCCAGTTCAGCGGCAAATTCCGCGGGCGTCTGCCCAGGTTGCGGCCAAACGTCCAGTTCCTCCATCCGTCTGCACAATCGCGCGTAAAAGGCGGACTCGCCCGACAACCGCGCCGACCATCGGCGAGCACACCACCGCCTCAGCACCCTTCCCACGCGATAGATCACAACGGCCACCATATACGTCACAAGCAGCACCAACGTCACGACCATGATCGCAAAAAGCCAGTAGAGCAGGCGGTCGCCCACCCCGAGCTCCGACCGCCACCAGACCAGTTCGCTGATGTAGGCTTGCACCGCCCCCCATGCGGTCGGGCGGCGGCCGGCCGGTCGCTGCAACCAGTTGACGATCCCGGCAAACAGCGCATGCCGCGAGTTCGCATCGTAATCGACGACCAGGTTGGCCCACTGGAACTGGAGATAGTCGAAATAGCGATACATCCTCAACATCCAGGGGCGGTAGCTCGTCTGGGCGAGTGCACCGGAGGGCGTCGGGTCGAAACGCACCCAATCGCGGCCCGGCAGATAAATTTCCGCCCACGCGTGCGCATCCTCGCGCGACACGTTGTAGTAGCCCCCCACCTCGTTGTAATCGCGCCCCAGGTAACCGGTCACGATCCGCGCGGGGATCCCCCGATACTGGCACAACAGCACCAGGGCCGCCGCGAAGTATTCGCAATGTCCCTGGTGATGATCGAACAGAAAATCGCTGATCGTCTCGTCGCCGCCCCGTACGGGAGGGGGATTCAACGAATACCCGAACCGCGGCGACCGAAGGTAAGCCTTTGCAGCCCCCACGAACCGGGCGATATCGTGAGCGCCGCCCAGGTCTCCCGTTGTGCCCGCCTGGGCATCGAGCTCAGCGACCAGCGCCCGGAATTCCGCCTCGCGGGGAAGCGCCGGATCGGGTTTCAGGACGCGCGGCTCCCAATCCGGGCCGTACGCGGAAGTCATCGCCGTCGCCAGGTTGCTGGAAATCTGCTTGACGGATACCACCTCATAACGCAACGACTGGGGAGTCGGCACATACACACTCAGCGTGAAATCGTCGATCGATCTGCGTACCTGGCTGATGTCACGCGAAGACACTTCGCGCGGTGGATATAGCGTAAAAAGATGACGATGCAGATCGGTTTCGAGCCAGTACCGCTGCGTAATCAGCTCGACGTCGCTGACCCCGTACGCAACCGGGAGCACCGGGATGATTCCCCCGAGTTCAGCGCTTTCCTCCAGGAGAACGTGTCCGGGCGCCCCCGTGCCCCGGGTGACCGTGCGCCATTCCCAGACGCCCCCCCGCGGCCCGGGTCGCTGTCGGTATTGATCGAATACCGTTTCGCGAAAATACGGAACGAACTCCTCAGGACCCAGATTTCTCCCGTTCGAATCGGTCAACTGGGCACGGAACACCTTCTGTTGCGACGTCCCAATCGGCCCGAATCGTCGAAAGTCCATGGTGGCACGCCCGCTCGAGCCGGTGGCCGATGCGACGTGACCTTCCAGACGTCCGAACATCCCTGCCCCGACCCGAGGGAAAATAATAAACAACGTCACACCGACCAGCAGGGTCGTCACCCCCGCCAGACTCGAAACCCGTGCCACCGGCCAGCTATCCCACGGTGCCATACATATGGCCCTGGCACGCGATCGACCGAACAGAGCGAGGTTTTCTCTCCGCGTACGTTGTGTTTCGATCGCCAGATGCAGC
>PWPN01000048.1 GCA_003557125.1 Phycisphaerae bacterium
ACTGTGCCATGTAATCAACGCTGCCGGTTGAAGGTGCGCATCGAGCAGGAACGTCCCGTCAAGGTGCCGATCCGGCAGGATGCCGTCCAAGTGCCGCTCCGCCAGGTGTCCGCCTTCGAGCAAGCCCGCGACAGCCGACGCGCCCTCCCAGAACAGCATCTTCCGCGTCGTCAGGGGCCGATCCCAGTCGATCGCACCACGCCCCCCGTCCCCGAAGACCGTGAAGCCGTCTCCCGGGTGATAGTTTCGTCGTCGTACGACGCGTATGGCCAACCGTTGCATGATGAAAGCTTGCTCCTCAAGAACATCGCGCACCGCCGAACCCCGTTCCATCGATGCGCTTCACACCGCCTCTGCGGGCAGGTCCGTCAGGCCAAGCGTCAACTCCGTCTCGTAACGGCCTGCATGGAGTATGAACTTTCGCCCCAGCACGCTCGGCCAACGCGTCCCTGCACCGGTCGCTGTCGCGAATCCGATCTGCCGCCCGCGGATCTCGCTGATCCGATCGCCCAATTCATAACCCGTTTCGATCCAGGGAATGGCCGGCAGCACCCGGACCTGCCGATCCTGGTTGGCGCGCGCGAGCTGCTCAGCCACACGCGCGATCGCCGCACTGTCGTCCCGCTCGACAGGCCCCATCCCCACCGTGCTCAACGCATTGTTCGTGTGCGATCGGGACGCGAACCGAAATGCCCGCGGTCGATACACGACCTGCCCGTGCGTCCGAAGCGTCGCCTCGGCCAATGCGTCGGCCGGGAACGTCCCGATCAACCGCTCGTCGGAATCCAGCAACGCGGTGACACGAACCCGAAATGTCCGATCGACGAGCGCATACCACATGTTCTCGACAGCCGGGTCCTCGCCCGTCGGACAGATTTCACACGGATTCTCGCACTCGAGATAAATCCCCGCGCGGTCCTCGAGCACACGGACGCCGCCGGACTGCTGCTGCCATGTCGCTCCGCCGTCGAAGCTGATCTCGACCCAGACGCCAAGCGAACGCCCGTCCGTCGAAACCGAGATCGTCGGGCGAAAGGGGCGCGGTCGGCGCATCCACGTGCCCCACGTCGTCACCACAGCCTCGGCCACACTCGAAAAGTCGAACGGACGATAGTCGTCGAACGGCGCATGCCGGTTGTAAAACGCACCCGTGAAGGCACCGTCCTCGTTCAACACCCAAAGCCGCGCGACATCCGTGTGATATTTGAATTGATTGCCCTGGCGATGGTAGAGGCGGTACCAGACGGAATCGTAGACCCCCTCGCCCAGCGCTTCGACCTGCTCGGGCGTCAGCGCCGCCGCCTTGGCCACTTCGCGGTTCGGCTCAGCCACATTGTCGAGCCCGCTGCGCGGTCGCCACCCGGGCCACAACGGTACCGTCATCTCGTAGCGCTTCACATCGCCGATGACGACCGGACTGTTGACGATCGCGCGATGGTCCCAGGCCACCTCCCCTCGCGACACGTTGTTCTCACGCAAAACCTGGCTCGCGCTCCGAGCGGAAGCGTCATACCACGGGCTCCCATCCATGCGCCGCCCACCGCGCGCCAGAAACAGCCGACGCACCGGCCCCGTCTCGGGCGACCAGATACGCAACCGCGTCCGCGGTGATCCGTCCACGTTGTCCGTCTCGGCCGAGACATGGAGGCCCGCCGATCGCACGAGCAGATGCAGCGCTTCGAGAAGGTTCGTCGCTTCGCAGACGAGCGACACCGGTTCGCGCGCCAGTGCCCGGCCGAAAACGTCCGTCCCCTCCTCCTCATCATTCACGAGCACCTCGGTCGCTTCGAAGATGTTGCCCTCAGCCACCGGCCCGCCTCGTACAAGATAGAACCAGACGAGATAGCGGAGCGCCGTCGCGTACGTCCACTTGATGCCGCCGCTGCCGCTGTCGTGCGTAAAGATGTCGATGCGACGCGAACCGCCGGTCGGCGACATCACCGTCAACGGCCAGGCCGCCCGGTTACCCCGCCCGTCCGGGTTGAACACGCACGGCAGCGCCGTCATGAGCACGGCCTTGTCCGCGAAGTCCGCCGGATCCTCCGCGAGCCCTTCCTCGATCCGTCCGTTGCGAACGTACCGCCCGTAAACCATCGCCTCGCGCGATCGCCCCAACCGCTCAAAGACATGCTCGGCCTCGAACACGTAGCTTTCCTGCTCGCCGCCGATGCGCCCGTCCCAGCGCGTGCGCTGGAGGGGAGGGTACCCGTCGAAAAGGATCGTGCGCCGTGCAGCCTCCGATTCATCCGTGGCGATCAGGAGTCGGCGGTCCGGATGATAACGACGTCGCGCCGCTTCCCCGTCGAATGCATCGTCAAGCCGCACGCACACCCGTGCCGTCGAGATGGCTGCATCGCATCGCTGGTGCACCTGCTCAACCGCCAGCCGTTCATCAACGCGAAACGCGCCCGACCCTGGTGCCGTCTCGACCGATATGCAAAAACGCTCAGCCGGTTCGGATCGTTGCCACATCGTTCCCATGGATCCATCCCTCATGCGCCGAGCTGCGCGAACTGAATCTCGAACGGCTGAACCGCCTCACCCGTCAGCGCATCGCGTTGCCGGGGTCCCCGCCGCGTAAAGCTTCTCAGCACACACGTCTCGAAAGCACGCCCGAAACCGTCCACAAGCGTCTTGTCCGAACCTTCCCGGATTTCGAGCTCGATCGCCTCTTCGAGCGCGTTCAGTCCCGCATCATCCTCCGCACGGAGCACGCCGCGCCACAAGATCGGCCGTTCCCGCACGCCGAGGTGACGCTCGAACACGCCGTCGATCCCTGGAAACGAAAACGCGCTGCCGGCGCGTTGAAGCCCCCCGACCTCGACCTCGACAAAACCCGCATCACCCGCCAGAGCGACACCACCGAACGTCGGTGCCGTCCCGACCGCCGGACGGCTGACCGCATACACCTGCTCCCACACCATCGTGCCCAGCGCATCAGCCGCACGATCCGTCGTGCCGATCGGCCGTTCCTCGAGCAGCACCGCGCGCCACGTCTGTGCGAGATCGCCTTGCGCAAGTGCCTCAGCCACACGCTCCGCCAATGTCCAGAGGCCCACCTGCCCGTCCGCGCCGAGGCGGGCATCGTCTTGGTCGCGAAGACTTCGCGTCGCTAAAACGGCACTTATTGAAGGATTGCCCGGCGTCAGGCTGACACGCTCCGGCCCCTTTCGACCCGTCACCACCACGTACGCCGCGGGCAAACGCTCGCGACCGATCGTCTCGGCCCATGCGCTCCGATCGCCCGGACCCCGCGCGGCCACGGTCGCCAGCAGCGGCCCGCCGCCGTCCGACAACCCCGCCAGTCGGGAAACGACTTCGTTTTCAATGGTCTGCCAATCACTCATAGCCATCACATTCCACCATCGCATCGAAGCACGCGTACGAACCGCGCTGTCGCACCCGAGCCGAAACCCCCATCCGAGCCGCTGCCATCCGAACCGCGACTATCTTCCGAACCGCGTCCGTAAGGGAACGGACCGTAGCGGCCGCCCCCCGTGGCGGCCGTCCCCCCCCCGATCCGAGCCGCGACCGTGAGGGAGCGGACAGAACAACCCTCACAAACCTTTCAGCGAATCGCGCGTCAGGATGCGCACGTTCCCCGTGACCGCTGCGCCGAGACCCGCAGCCGGGTTGCCTGCAGGTGCAGCCGCAGACGGCAGAACGACCTCGCCGGCCGCGACGCGTTCGAGCCATTGCAACGCCGACTCGCGCTTTCGTCGTACGTCGTCGGGAACGGGCGGTCGACGCATATGCAACCGGTGGGCCGCCAGGTCCAGCGTGATCGACTTGAGCACAGCCGCCAGCGACGGCTCGCCGCCGACGTCCACCGGCACGCCGCAGCGACGCGCGACATAACTGTTGACTTCGCCCTGGGCAGCCTCCAGTGCCTCCGCAACCTTGCTTTCATCAAACGCACCGCTGCCCGTATCGTCCGTAAGTTGAACGAGCAGCGCCGTGCCCAGCCGCTCCTGGAGATCGTTCGCGTTCGCGTACCCCATGACATGCATCCTTCCACCGACCGGAAAGCCTCTGACACGATTCTCACTCGCCTCGCCGCCCGCGCTCGGCCCGGAGGCCGTCAACCTCCGGGCCGACCCGTAAGCGTCATGGAATGACACTCGGAAGGTAGGACAACTGTCACGCGAAGGAGGTGCGCACCGCAAACTGCCAGTAACCGTAGGTCATGCAGTACCGTGCGCGGACGCCGAAGAGCAGTTTTTCGCGCTTGAACAGCTCCTCGCTGTTCTCCGCCAGAGCGCCGAACTCGACCGGCTCACGATCCTGGAAGATGAAAGGCCGTACCACGCCGTCGGTCTTCAGCAGGTACCACACGTTCGCAGCCGACAGCCAGGGCAGCGCGATGACGCGCGCCGCGCCGGCCAGCACGTTCGTCGTCTGGTTGATGACCGTCGCGTTGACCGCTTCCATGGCCGTGAACAGCATCGTCGGCGGCACGACGCACACGAGCTGCGTCATCGTCATCGGCAACGGCTCGCCCTGGTCGTCCTTGAACCCCAGCATGGCCGCAATCGACTGACGCAGCGAGCCCTTGAACTCCTCGGTCGTCGGCTGATCGTCCTCAGCCTCGACGTCATACGTCAGGTCATTGTTCTGGGCGCCCGAGGCGCCCGAAGCGTGCCCATCGCTGAAGAAGCTCGCCCCGTCATAGCTCTGGCAGCCCACCGACGCCCCGTTGACGAGCAGCTGTGCGATGAGGTAATCCTTGTGCGTCGCCGCACGCTGGGCCAGCTCGCCGACCCGCACCCGGATCTGGCCGGTCTGATCGTCGGCGATCTCGTCGCGGTCGACCTCGATCGTCGCTTCGTACTTGAGGTTCTCGACCGAATAGCTCTCGGTGCGAAGACCCTGCGCGAGTCGCCCCGTCCCCCATTCGCGCATCCTGGGCACCGTCCCCAGCCATCGGTACGTTTCCGCATCCGAGCTGGAAGCGATGCGCGTCGCCAGATCCTGATAGTACGTCGTCGTATTTTCGAAGCGGTCGAAAAACTCGCTTCGCAACCCCTTGACATTCAATCCCGTCGAAACGACCGCCATGATTGATCTCCTGTAAAATGCAGGCAGTATGTACTCTGATTATTTTTCCCAGGGCTTCAGCGTTTAGCCTTCTACTGGACATCGAAGCTATGCGGCGAGACTGCCCCGAATCTCAAATCTCAAATCCGATCCAACCCGGGTGGGGGCTCCTGTCGACCAAGTGCCTCTTCAACCCCCCTTACGGCTTCGGCGTCACCTGGATGCGCAGCACGATCGTGTTGACAGCCGTCACGTCGACCTGGTAGCCGACGAACGAGGTCGCCTCGCTCGACGTGGTCAGCATTTCGTCGTCGGACGCGTAAATCGCCGTCAGATTGTTCGCCCGGCTCGCCGAGGCCAGCGCGTGCTCGAAGTCGCCCTGCGTATAGACGCGGACCATCCGTTCGCCGTCACTTCCGCCGGAATTGTCCACCTCGTCGTAGGCCACGCCCGCGAACGAGTCCCCGGCCACCAAAGGCCGTGCATGGCCTCCGTTCAGTCCGACCAGCGCGCCTTTGTGGATATGCGTCGATGCCTTGACCGGCATGGTCCGCAGCTCCTGGTCGACGTAACGGTTCAGTTCACGATTCGCACTCAATGCCATCATCCGTCTCCTGTCTTGTTACACGGACCTTTCCGTGCATTAGGTTGCCGACTTGGATCACACAACCAATCCTCTTGCTCTACAGATCTTGTGCGCGCCTTAGCGTGGTCGGCCGTGTCAATATCTCAAATCTGA
>PWPN01000059.1 GCA_003557125.1 Phycisphaerae bacterium
GATGACGCCCGTTCGAGGTTCCGAATCGATGAGGCCGAAGTGATCTACTGGGGCACCTGCCCCGAGTGTCTCGCGGAGAAGCCGGGGGTGGATGATTGAGCGACAACCGAACGAGAAGTCAAAACCGGATCACCAGTGTTGACTTGAACAGGAGAATCCCATGACCGTCGACACAACCGAAGCCAGTCTCTTCACGATGAACAGCGCAGTACATCGACACAAGGCTCGACGAGCCCGAGGGACAACGTCGATGGGGCTTCTCGCCCTGACCCTCGGCATCTGGGCGACTTTCAATGGAGGTGTCGCGATGGCTCAATCCACGCCTGAGAAGCCGGCGGCGACCGGTGGTAAGTGCCCCGTGACCGGCGGGCACACCAAGCCCGATCGATATACCGGCGCGCGGCCCATGTCGCTTCGGGACTGGTGGCCGAATCAAGTGGACCTGCAGATGCTTCACCAGAATTCGTCTCTGAGTAATCCGATGGGGGAGGAATTCAACTACGCCGAGGAGTTCAGGAAACTCGACCTTGCTGCCTTGAAGAAAGACCTCGAAGAACTGATGACCGCGTCGCAGGACTGGTGGCCGGCGGACTACGGGCATTACGGACCGCTGTTCATTCGAATGGCCTGGCATAGCGCCGGTACGTATCGTGTCTCCGACGGCCGCGGCGGGGCATCCGACGGCACCCAGCGCTTCGCCCCGCTCAACAGTTGGCCGGACAACGCCAACCTCGACAAGGCCCGCCGGTTGCTATGGCCGATCAAGCAGAAGTACGGCCGCCGGATCTCATGGGCGGACCTGATGATCCTGACGGGCAACGTGTCCCTCGAATCGATGGGGTTCAATACGATTGGCTTCGCCGGGGGTCGCGAGGACGTCTGGGAGCCACAGATTGATGTCTACTGGGGACCCGAAACCGAGTGGCTCGGCGATAAGCGTTACAGCGGCGACCGCGAACTCGAGGATCCTCTGGCTGCCGTTCAGATGGGCCTGATCTACGTGAACCCGGAAGGGCCGAACGGCAATCCCGATCCCCTGGGCTCGGCGCGCGATGTCCGCGAGACCTTCGCCCGCATGGCCATGAATGACGAGGAGACCGTCGCCCTGATCGCCGGCGGGCACACGTTCGGCAAGTGTCATGGTGCGGGGGATCCGGCCCTGGTCGGCCCGGAGCCCGAAGCCGCCCCCATCGAGGAGCAGAACCTCGGATGGAAGAGCAGCTTCGGAAGCGGCAAGGGCGCCGATACGATCACCAGTGGCATCGAAGGCGCCTGGAAGCCGAATCCGACCAGGTGGGACATGGGCTATCTGAAAGTACTGTTCAAGTACGACTGGGAACTGGTTAAGAGTCCGGCCGGCGCGTATCAGTGGCTGGCCAAGGACGTGGCCGAAGAGGACATGGTGGTGGATGCCCACGACCCGTCCAAGAAGCACCGGCCGATGATGACCACGGCGGACCTGGCCCTGAAGTTCGACCCGATCTACGAGCCGATTGCCCGGCATTTCCTCGCGAACCCCGAGGAGTTCGCCGACGCCTTTGCCAGAGCCTGGTTCAAGCTGACCCACCGAGACATGGGCCCCC
The DNA here is from genome assembly GCA_003557125.1 of Phycisphaerae bacterium. Lineage (GTDB taxonomy): Bacteria > Planctomycetota > Phycisphaerae > UBA1845 > PWPN01 > PWPN01. Next base: position 1,584 of record PWPN01000059.1, read on the forward strand.
GTTCGCGATACCTCGGCCCGGAGGTTCCGGCCGAAGTCATGATCTGGCAGGACCCCGTTCCCGATGTCGATCACAAACTAATTGATGACAAGGATATCGCGGTCCTCAAAGAGCGCATCCTCGACTCCGGTTTATCGGTTTCACAGTTGGTCTCGACCGCTTGGGCATCGGCGGCCACGTTTCGGGGATCTGATAAACGAGGAGGCGCCAACGGGGCCCGAATTCGCCTCGAACCGCAGAAGGACTGGGAGGTCAATCAGCCGGCCGAGCTCGCCAAGGTGCTGCGCGCGCTCGAAAGAATCCAACAGGAATTCAACAGCTCGCAGTCCGGCGACAAGAAGGTCTCTGTTGCTGACCTGATTGTTCTGGGTGGCTGTGCGGCCGTCGAGCAGGCGGCGAAGCGAGCGGGAGAGGACGTTCGGGTTCCCTTCTCGCCAGGGCGCACGGACGCGACGCAGGACATGACCGACGTGAACTCCTTTGACGTGCTCGAACCGACCGCGGACGGGTTCCGCAACTACCTCCGAGCGGGACACCACTGGAGGGCCGAGGAGTTGCTCGTGGATCGGGCCCAGTTGCTGACCCTGACCGCTCCGGAAATGACGGTGCTCGTCGGGGGCATGCGGGTTTTAAAGGCGAACTCCGGCAATGTCCCACATGGCGTGTTCACCAGGCGGCCGGAAACCCTGAGCAACGACTTCTTCGTGCACCTGTTGGACATGGGCACGGAGTGGCGCAAGTCCGACCAGGACGAGGGCGTTTATGAGGGACGGGACCGCAAAACGGGCGAGCTCCGATGGACCGGCACGCGAGTGGATCTTGTGTTTGGCTCGCACTCCCAGCTTCGAGCAATCGCGGAGGTCTATGCGAGTGCCGACGGACAGAAGAAGTTTGTCCATGATTTCGTGGCGGCATGGAATAAGGTCATGAACCTCGATCGTTTTGACCTGGCTCACTGATCTCCGAGAGCGACAACCGTTCTCGCCGCGGAGGCTCAGGATCGTGGGCGAGTGAGTCGGCGAGAGTCCAAGGGTTGACCTGGGAGGCTGCTCTACGTCGGAGCACAAGGCAAACGGCTCCGCATTGGATGGCTGTTCGGAGGACCTGCGCGCCGCAACCGAGAGCCGAATCGGGGCCAAAGTAACGCAACTTTGGACGCAACTCGGAGTTTCGGGGCCGCAGGAGCAAAACAAGGACGATTCACAGGCCACTGCGAAGTTCAACCTCCTGATCGCTGAGCAGACGCTTCCACAGCCGCCGCTGCTTGCACCACTCCGGTTCGGCCACGATGCACCGAACCATGCGTTCACATATCGGATCGCGGCCTGCAGTAACCCTTGGCAGGAAAAGGATCGCCTCCTGAATGTCGGGCGCAAGGTGCAACAGGTTCATGATCTGGGTGACACGCGCGCGCGTAACGTACCCGAGCTCGGCGAGTTCCGCCTGGTCGCGGACGGCACCCTCTGCGATCAGGCGGTCGAACCTGATCGCCAGGGCCATCAGCCGCGAGACGCGCGGCACAGGAGCCAGGCCAGGACTTTCCAGGCCGCACTCGCGCGATCCGTGAACCGCACGATTCTGGGCCTGACGCTGGGCGCCAGGGGAAAGTGCAGGGAAAGACGGAACCCGTTGTTGTTGCGGTTGTCCGGGCCGTAGTAGTAGCGGGTCGCCGAACGACAGCGGCGCGCAACGCTGCCCCAACCGCCGCCGCGAAGAACACGGTACGTTAGCGGCCTCGCCCCTTATGAATCTCCATTCTCGGCTGATGCGTCGTACCAGCCGTTTGCTATCGGCATGTTTGGCATGGCCCAGCCAACTCGCCAGCCGGGGCCTGATGTCATGCCAGCCGATCTCCCGTCGCGCATACGCTTCCCGCATCCATCGCACGCGCCGACGAAGGGCCCGTACATTTGTCTTCTTCAGCAGACGGTGCGTAGCCCACGTGCGGTACCCGACAAAGGTCAGTCCGGCACGAACGGGCCGCACATGGAGCTTGTGTTCATGCAACCGCAACCGAACGCTTGCCAGATAATCTCTGATCGCGTGGATCGCGTTTTTCAGGGCGTCACGGTCGTCATGGAGCAAGATGAAGTCGTCACAGTAGTGAACGTACACACCGAACCCCAGGTGCCTGGTTACAAAATGGTCCAGGCCATTCAGTATCCAGTTGGCGAACCATTGGCTGGTTAGATTGCCGATCGGAAGGCCCCGTCGCCGTTCCGTCGGCGCGAACAGTCCATCGCCCGGGAACCAGAAGAGCGCTTCCTCCTGCGGATTGGAGTGATCCACGATCAGGTCCATCAGCCAAAGGACTCGATCGTCTTTGATCAGTCGGCGGAACGTGCCCTTGAGAATCTCATGATCCACGCTTGGGAAGAACTTGCGGATATCGCACTGGAGGGCGTATCGTCGTCGCCGCATCCAGTACTGCAACCGATCCGAAGCAGCATGGATTCCCTTGCCCTTGCGGCAGGCATAGCTGTCCGGGTGGAAGTGCCGCTCGAGGATCGGCTCCAGAACGTTCATCAGGGCATGATGAACCACGCGGTCACGATAGGGTGCCGCCGAGATCAACCGCGGCTTGGGTTCGACGGATGCTTCACCCAGCCGGCAAAGGCCTCGTTGCCTGTCTCTTCGGCTGTGGACGTTGCAGGCCGAGTGGTTGGGTCCGCCTGGGAGCTGCCCACAAGCGGCCAGCCGAAGAATGCAACGGCCCAAAGCAGTAACCACCCCCACTTTGGCTTAACCGCGAGGAAGGAGACGGATGCCATCATGTGTTTTCTCCTTTCATGAAAGCTGATGATTTTCCGCGTTCTGGGTATTTGGAGAGCCTGGCGCGGCGGCATAGCATGAACCCATTAGGTTAACCGCCTGGAACCTGAGTGTAAAGCACGTGCCCTGTCCGGGTACTGACAGGAAATTTGATTCCGCGAGGGGCGACGAAGTGGCTCCGAGGGCGGGGGGCTCTTGCCTTTATTTGGGTTTCAAATGTTTCAATATGAATCGGATAGTTTGGGTATCCGCTTACAGTTTTCCGTGTATCACACCGGACGCCAGAACCAGTGCACTGGCACAGGCAGGGCCGGTGACCAGCCTGTCAATGCCGCTTATCGTATCGGGGTAAAGATTCATGGTGTTGCCGAGCAGTGCCAGCGGCACCGCGAGAACCCAGACCGCGACGATCCAGAGCAGACCAACTTTTGCGTCGCAGAGGATGCAAAACGCGACCTGTGCGGCGGTAAGGCCGAGGCCGAAAGGAGCACCCAGAAACGGAATCGCTTGTGGTAGGAGGGGGCCGCTTGCGTATTTTCCACCGCCCATGGTCATCGCCAGCACGCCGAGTCCCACCCCAATAAAGATAACCGCGACAATGGATTTGATATTCTTCATCGGCACTCGTTTCATAGTGAGGCGGCGCCATGGGCTTCGGTAGGATGGGTGGGCAATGAACTCAGTCCACGCTCGCCGCAATCACTGACACCCGGAAGCCACGGCTGCCACGGTAGCGGAGATCAGGAAAACGCCTCCCGCGGAACGCTGAACGGCAATACGCCGGACCACGGCTCCAGCAACCCCCACGCATCACGCGGAAACGGCCGGTGTCCGCGCCGGGAGGGTCCGTGACTGCGTCTTTCGGGTAGCGACCGTACCAGTCGCCGCACCACTCCCACACGTTGCCGATCATGTCGTATAGCCCGAAGGCATTGGGCTTGAAACTTCCAACCGGAGAGGTGAACACAAAACCATCATCCCATCTGAAAAACAGTTCGGCAGAAACGTTGGACAACTCCTTCCTGAGACTTTGGTCTGAACAGTTGGCCCACGCTTTTCCATCGCCACGATCATCGCCCCAAGGGTAAGCTGTTTGCGTCCCCGCCCGGCAGGCGTATTCCCACTGGGCCTCCGTCGGCAGCCTCACCTTCTTGCCGCTCTTGGTTGATAGCCAATCACAGAAAGCCTGGGCGTCGTTCCAACTTATCTGCACCACAGGATGGTCCCGTTTCTGGTCAAAGCTCGGATGACGCCATGAGCAACCATCTACTTCCTTAACCTCGAGATCCCCGTCGCGGATTTCAATACCCTCTGACTCGCCATCCTTCTCGGCATCCGTCTTGTATCCGCTGTCGGCAACGAACGCCGAGAACTGCTCCACAGTCACCGGTGTCGTGCCCATGTAA
>PWPN01000377.1 GCA_003557125.1 Phycisphaerae bacterium
ATTCGAGGCTGGTTTCTTTCCTTGAGAACGGCCACACGGATGCGACAAAGGCGGCACTCATGTGCCTGAGCCTGACCGGCACGATGCATGAAAGCGCCCCGATCGTCCGAAAACTGGGTGATACCGACCCGATGGTCGCCACCTTCGCCGAACATGCGATCTGGTCCATCTGGTTCCGGGCGGGCGACAGGTTCGCCAATAACAACCTGGGATTGGCTGTGGAACAGGTCATGCAGGACGCGTATGCATCGGCCATCCGGACGCTCGATGCAATCGTGTCCTCTTCGCCCGGATTCGCCGAAGCGTATCATCAGCGGGCAGCGGCACGTTACCTGGCCGGGCACGTCTCACTGGCGATGCAAGACTGCAAGGCGACCCTGAAGCTTAATCCGCAACATTTCAGCGCCATGACATTTCAAGGACATTGCAACGCGATCCGTGGCCATCGCGGCCAGGCTGTTGCGATGTATGAGGAAGCGTTGCGCATTCATCCCCGTTATGAGCCGGCCCACCGGGCCATCGCGTACGTGCGAGGCACCGCGGATTCAGCAACGCCCCTTCCCTACCATATCCTGCAACGGGGCAGTAATCTTTCCTGAATAACCCAGATCACTTCTGTCGGCATACGCTATGCACGGGTGCGCATGTAGAAACGCAGCCGGATGGGTAACGGATGACGGTGTTCGCGTGTGAACCGTCCGCGTGCCCGGGAACTCACTCCGAGTCGAGCAAGGTCCTGATCAGGCGTACGCCCCCTGTAATCAGCAGCGAGGCAAGCAGTAGAAAGCTCAGGACGGCTACGGCAAAACACACAACGGCCCAGAGGGCCTCGAAGGAGGCAGCCTTCGATGAGGTAAGCTGCGCGAAGAGAAAAGCTGCCAGGCCCGTCAGAAAGATCGCGCCGAGCACGCCTCGAATGTTGTCGGCCAGGGGGGCCATCCGCACCGTCAGGCAGATCGACAGGTACAGGAACAGCAGATTGCGCCAGTCCGTAAGATCGCTGGCCAGCACCGCCTCGACGAAACGGTTCGACAGGCGGATCACCTGGTGAAGCATGTCGAAAAAGGATGCCCGGCTGATGGGCAGGGCAAGTTGGACGCTCGCCTGCGTCCCCGCCGATTGAATGGCGCTCATGACGGGCGAGCCAAGATAGGAGGCTACCGCGTAGATGGCGATGGCGCATCCGAGCATCGGAAAGAGGGCCACGACGATTGAACCGATAATGGGAACCCTCGGCTTGGCGTCTCCGCCGGTTTGGGGCTCGCCCGAATCGCTGTCCGTGATGAGCGCGATGTTTTGAACCGTCCCGCCAGTGATCAGCAGGCCGACGACGTGACCGAGCGTGGCGACAAGCGTCCCGGGAAGCAGGACGGCATTGACGATCTTGGGGCCGATCAGCGCGCTCCAGAGATGGTGCACGCCCAGCGCGGTAAAGACGATGACCGAAAGCCAGAAGGTGATGGCTGCGTAATCCATGAAAACCCGAACCAAAACGACTGCGCAGTTATGTTATCGACCGTTTGCGCCTGTTTTTGTGAATGGAACTCGGGACGGAGCGAGGTATTCTCCCCGCACGGAAACCAAGGGACGGCTGTCTTTTCTGCGTGATCGGAAAGGGTTGCTTTTCAGCTTGGACTGATAAAAACAGTGGCCTTGCACAGCGCAAAAACGAGCTTGGCGCCATGATCGTTGAATCGCCCGAAAATGCCTCAAATACATGAAAATTGTTTTGCTATGGCACATTCGATAGCTTATACTAAGTTTGGATTGAGAAGGGGATAATGATATGCCCCGCATGTCAAAAATCGTGGGTGAACCGGGGTTGGGCAAGCCGCAACAAGATCAGCAACAAGCGGCCGAACGGAGATGGCGAAGCGATATTCCGGTTTTGAAGAAACGGCATGATCGAAACACGGAGGTGTGTATTCCTCCGAGACAGCTACGGTTAGCCGACTTCTCATGCGAAGGAGAACGTGCTCCTCCGGAAGATATCGAGAACGTGTCAGGCCCTTGAAAAATGCGATGCGACATTCAAGGAAAATGCCTGGCTGGACCGATAGTTTTGTGGGCAGGAAGGAAGGAGTTATTGTTCAAGGAGAAGCAGGAGAACCAAAATATCGGCCGCTACGAAGCGGCGGAACAGTACCAGACATAGAGCCTTAATCGGGCTCCAGCTCCTGACGCACAAAGGTGCGATCATACAGGGGCTAAAAGTGTACGGCGCCAACGGCGAATGCCCGGAGGTTTACTCCGCCGCGTTCGCCGTTGGGCGTTTATGGATTCCCTCCTCCCCATAAATACAAGGCTCCTATTTGAAAGTCATCTTAATGTCACCCTCTGCGCAGCCAAAAACCCACGCACACTTCCTCGGACATTCGCGCGCAACATAGGAACTCTCAGATGGATCGAACCGATCGCCGACCCGGGGCCATCTGACTGAAAATGCCCGGCGCTTTGCCTTACGGGTATTCGCTCTATAATGCGCGTTTGCAGTTGAGCATACGCATGAGGATTCGGACGATGAATCGCAGCACAACGGAAAGCAGCCCGCAGACGGGAATGTTCTCGAGTGATGCGATTTCTCGGGCACTTCAGAGCCTGGTCAAGCTCGAAGGTGGAGCTGCCTGCCTCTTCGACGCATCGGGTCGGATCATGGTCGGCCCGGTGGCCGGCGATCCGCTCACCGGACAGATCATCACCACAACGGAGGGGGCTGCGCTTCTCGCAATGGCACTTCGAGGGCCTCAGGGCGAGGGCGATCCGCAACAGGCAGCCAAACCGCTTGTAGCGGCAATTCAGGCAGCACTTGACGTGTATCCGATGGCCATCGAGGACGAAGTCGCCACAGCCCAAACGCTGGCGATCGGTTTGTGGAAGCGGGAGGCGCTTTACGATCCGTTCCCGAAACAATTGGCTGAAGGGCTTGGCCTTGACGCGTCGGCCCTCACGATCGCGGCGGAGAGTGTGCAGCCGCATCGCCTTGGAGCGGGTGAAAAGGCGCGTCGGGTCGCTCAAGGATTGGCCGAGCTGATCGGACTGCTTTCCGCACAGGAACATACGTTACGCCATCGCATGGATGAGCTGGAGGCCGTGTACAAAGTCAGCGGGCTCGTAGCCGGCACGCACAGCCCGCAGGAGGTGCTCGACAGGATCACCGAGCTCGTGTGCGAGGTCATGAACGTCAAGGCCTGCAGCCTGCGCCTGCTCGATGAGCAGAGCGGCCTGCTGTCGATCAAGGCGGTTCACAACCTGTCGGCCGAATACCTCGACAAGGGGCCGGTCACGGTCGCGCACAATCTGATCGACGCGTCCGTCCTGGCGGGCGAGGTCGTCCAGATCCCCGACATGCCGAACGATCCACGCATCATGTATCCGGCACAGGCCCGGAAGGAAGGCTTGGCCAGCGGACTCATCTGCGGTGTCGTTTTTAGGAACAAGCCGCTCGGCGTGTTGCGCGTCTACACGAGTCGGCCGCACGTGTTCAGCGCGTTCGAGGAGTCGCTGCTGAAAGCGATCGCTTCTCAGGCAGCGGCTGCCATCGTCAACACGCGGCTTCTGGAAGAGACGCTGGCAGCCGAGCGCTACGCACGCCAGATCGCCGACGCCGGCGAGATCCAACGCCGCATGATCCCCTCGACGCCGCCCTGCTGTCGGCAACTCGACATCGGGACGGTGTATCGGCCGACCTACCTCGTGGGAGGGGATTTCTACGACTTCATCGTGCTGCCGGGCGAGAACCTGGGGCTGGCCATCGCCGACGTGTCCGGCAAGGGCGTCCCCGCATCGCTCTTAATGGCTTCGGTTCGCTCGGCGCTGCGCGTCAACGCCTACCACATGTACGACGTGGACCGGATCGTCTCGGAGGTCAACCGCCATCTCAGTCGCGATACGCTCGCCAGCGAGTTCGCGACCCTGTTCTACGGCGTGCTCGACACGGGGACGGGTCGCCTGACGTACTGCAACGCGGGCCATGACCCGCCGATGCTGCTGCGCGACGGAAAGATCACGTGCCTCGAAAAAGGCGGCATGGTGGCCGGCATCGATCCGGACGCGCGCTACGAGCGCGGCTGGTTCGACCTGAAACGGGGGGACGTGATGCTGCTCTATACGGATGGCGCGGTCGAGGCGCTGAACTTCGCCGACGAGCAGTTCGGCCGAGCCCGGCTGGCCGATGCCCTGCAGCGTCATGCGGACCAGCCGGCCGAGCGCATCGCCAAGAGCATCCTCTGGGATATCCGGCGATTCCGTGGCCTGGCCGAGCGCATCGATGACCTCTCGCTGGTCGTGATCCGGTACCGGGATCGCCAGGAAGCGGACGCATACGCATAAGGGCGGTCGCGCTTACGGATCGTGCCTACGGGGATGGATCAGCCTCGACGATCCAGGCCTTATTGAAGGCGGCATGGGCGATGTATTCTCTGCCATGCGAATACACCACGTGGATCATGCCGTCGGGCGATTGAACCGCCGCGGGATAGCTGTACGTACCCTCCCCGTCGGCCAAGACGCGCCGATAGGGCCAGGTCCGCCCCTCATCGGCTGAGAGCGCAACGGAGAGAGGCCGACGCTGAAGGTTGCTGTCGTTGTACACCATGAGAAGATGACCTTGGGCGAGTCGAATCAGCGCCGCGGGGCTGGCCGGGTTGGGGAAGCCGCTGTCGATCGGCTGGGACCAGCGGCCACCCTCATCGTCTGAGGCCATGACCCACAACCAGCCTTTGCCCAGGTTGCGCATCACGGTCAAGATCCGCCCGCTTTCCAGGACGACCGCAGCCGGCTGGAGGGCCCGGTAAGGCCAAGGTGTCGCCACCGTCGAATTGAGCGACCACGTCGACCCGTCGGCAGATTCAAAGAACAGGCACCGCTGGAGCAGATCGTCGTAGGCGGGCAGCACGAGGCTGCCGCTGTGTGTCCGTACGGGAGGCGCATGCACATTGGATCCGATGGGGCCGACGATTGGCCGGGGTGGCGACCAGGTCACGCCCCGGTCGTCGGAAATCTGGAACTCAATCGACGAGGTACTCCAGCCGCCGGGCACCACCGCATGAAACAGCCAGATGCGGTCGCCCTCCGCGTAAAGCACGGGATTGCCCAGGCCTCGCCGTGCATCGCGATGCAAGGAAGGCGGATCCCACGACGTGCTGCCGACCCGCAGACGCGCGAGGTAAATCGCGGACCCGTCCAGTTCATGCGGCCCCTCGTAGGAATACCAGGCTGCCAGGAGTTCACCATCGTCCAGGGCGATGATCGTAGCGGCATGGCAACCCGATTTGCCTTCGATGTGCGTCGCAATCGGGGCCGTTCTCGATCGCGGCCCATCGTGCGCGTTGATGGCCTGGGTGGGTTCGTCCACATTGAAGACAAGATCGACACTCGGGTCGGGTGCGGTCGGAAAGATGGCTCCGCAGCCAAGGAGATTGGCCAGGGCCAGAGACATAAGCAGGTTCAACCGCAGATTTGCCGAAGCTCGACGTGCATCCCTGATCATACGATGCAATCCTTGATCACAAAGTGGACACAATGTGCTTTTGTGCTGCTGCAGCCGATGGCAAGCGGAGGTGCCGCGCGTACGATCAAGCGGGGCGCCACCGACAAGCGATAGCGCCCCGCCCTGTATCTATCGACATAGGTAAGCCCTCGCAGGCTGTCCCTGTCACACCACCGGGCATACGGGTCCGTACCACGGCGGTTCGATCGGGTTGAGCGGTCAACGAACCGAGAGCAGGGGCAGACCGAGC
>PWPN01000359.1 GCA_003557125.1 Phycisphaerae bacterium
ACCAACAACATGGGCAACCATCTGCACGGCGGCGAGAAGGGTTTCGACAAAGTGCTCTGGGATCCCGAACCGACACGGGATGCGGACAGCGTCGGGCTGAAGCTCTCGTACCTGAGCCCGGACGGTGAAGAAGGCTATCCCGGCAACCTGAAAACGACCGTCATCTATCGGCTCACGAATGCCAACGAACTGGTCATCGACTACCGGGCCGAGACCGACAAGCCGACCGTCGTGAACCTGACGAACCACAGCTACTGGAACCTGGCCGGCGCCGGGGCGCAGGACATTCTCGATCACGAACTGCACATCAACGCCGACGCCTTCACGCCCGTCGACGAGACGCTCATCCCGACCGGCGAGATCCAACCCGTCCAGGGTACGCCCTTTGATTTCACGACGCCGACAGCCATTGGTGACCGGATCGACGCCGACGACGTGCAGATCCAGCGGGGCGGCGGTTACGACCACAACTACGTGCTCAACAAGCCCGAGCCGGGCGCGATGACCCTGGCTGCCCGTGTCTACGAGCCGACGACCGGGCGCGTCATGGAGGTCCGCACGACCGAACCGGGCATCCAGTTCTACAGCGGCAATTTCCTGGACGGGACGATCGACGGCAAGCTCAGTCGGATCTACGCGCACCGCTACGGGTTCTGCCTGGAAACCCAGCATTTCCCCGACTCGCCGAACCAGCCGAACTTCCCGTCGACGGTGCTGCGGCCGGGCCAGACGTACCGGACCACGACAATCTATGCGTTCGACGCGAAATAGCGGAGCGACAGTTAACGCGAATCGTGTTCATCGATCCGTCGCGATCGCACTACACAGGCAGGCTGACAGATGGAACTGACCGTTCTGGACCTCACCTTCTTTGTGCTCTTTGTGGGCTTCGTGATCACGTTCGCGATGTACATGAGCCGTAAGAAGAAGGACTCGACGGAGTATTTTCTGGCCGGCCGAGCGGCTACCTGGCCTTTGATCGGCTTTTCGCTGATCGCCGCCAACATCTCGACCGAGCATTTCGTCGGCATGAGCGGCCAGGGCGCGGGAATGGCCGGCCTGGCCATCGCCAGCTACTAATGGATCGCAGCCATCACGCTCGTCTTCGTGGCGCTCTTTTTCCTGCCGCGTTTCCTGCGGGCCGGCATCTTCACGATCCCCGAATACCTCGAGTACCGCTACAACGCGACGTGTCGGCTCATCATGTCGTTTTTCATGCTCATCATGATCGTGTTTGTGACGACCGTCTCGGTGGTCTATTCCGGCGGGATCGCGGTCCGGACCTTTTTCGGCGACTACCTCCAGTCGGTTTTTCCGAACCTGACCGAAGTCGGCACGCTGATGTGGGGCATCTGGCTGATCGGGTTGGCCGCAGCCATCTACAGCGTCTTCGGCGGGCTCAAGGCTGTCATCTGGGCCGACCTTTTCCAGGGGTCCGCCCTCATCGTCGGCGGTGCGATCGTGCTCGGCTACACCCTGAACGCGATCGGCGGCTTTTCCGGCGCGATGGAGCACGAGTACGTCCAGGAGCGGATGCATGTGGCTATGCCGGCCGACCACCCCATCGTGCCCTGGACGATCCTGGTGCTCGGCATCTGGATACCCAACTTTTATTACTGGGGGCTCAACCAGTTCATCACGCAGCGGACGCTGGCTGCCAAGACGCTGCGCGAAGGGCAGCTCGGCGTGATCTTCGCGGCCGGCCTCAAGCTGCTCATCCCGTTCATCATCGTCATGCCGGGCATCATGGCCCCCGTCCTGTTCCCCGAGCAGTTGCCCGATGCCGCCGATCGCACCTCGGTCGATGAAGCGTATCCGACGCTCATCCGCGAGCTGGTCGGTCCCGGCTGGCGCGGGTTCATCCTGGCCGCCCTGGCCGGTGCCGTCGTGAGCTCGCTGGCTTCGATGCTGAATTCCGCGTCCACGATTTTCACGATGGACGTCTACAAGCGCCTTTACGACCGCGCGGCCCCGCAGCGCACGCTCGTGACCATCGGCCGAGTCACCACGATCATCTGTCTGATCATCGCCTGCCTGATGGCCCCGATGCTCCGCCAGGAACGGTTCCAGGGGGTATTCAACTACATCCAGGAGTTCCAGGGCATGTTCACGCCCGGCATCCTGGCTGCGTTCATCTTCGGATTCGCCGTCCGCCGCGCGCCCGCCCTGGCAGCCATCGTCGGCCTGATCGCCTGCCCGATCATCTCGGCTCTCATGAAATGGCCTGCTGTCTGGATCCTGCAAGGCCTGTACGAGTTCCCGACGCCCCAGACCCCGGCTGCCGAGGTCCTGGCCGGGCTCGAAGTCGCACCCGGGGCATTCGTGCAGTTCCTGGGCTTCCTTCACGATCTGGCCTTTTTGAACCGCATGGCCATCACGTTCGTCATCGTGCTGATCGTGATGGGTGCGATCACGATCGCGCGCCCGCTCGCCCAGCCGGTCACGATGCCCGTGCAGGCCGACTTCGACATGAAACCCTCGCGGGCCGTCACCGTCCTCGGCCTGGCAGTCATCGCAGTCACCGTGGCGCTTTACCTGTACTTCTGGTGACCGCCTAAGTCTGAATCAGGCTGGTTTTCGTAGCGCCCGGCACGCCCCTTACCGCCAATACGGGGGTATTTACCTGATGGCTTATCCCCATCAATTCACAGCCGATTTGTGGATAACTCACACTGTCAAATGACTTCAAAGCGCAAATATAACCCCATTAATATCATATAGTTACGTTCTTCATGCCTGGAATCTTGCATATGTTCGCAAGTATTTCGCCGTCCTTCTGACAGTTTTTGCTTGCAAATGAGCAGAAATTTCCGATAATGAAAAAAGTGGACTAGCCCAGGGTTATGGTCCGGTAGAGGGACGGCCATGGCGGTCGATGATCGACGGCAACAGTTGGCGGAGGTGCTTGCCCGCAGAGGGTACGCGGAGCTGGCGCATCTGGCTGCCGAGCTGAACGTCTCGGAATCGACCGTCCGGCGCGACCTGTCGCAGCTGGAAGAGGAAGGGGTTGTCCGGCGGACGCACGGCGGGGCGGTCTTCGTCAGCGATCGGTTCAGCGCGTTGAATTACGCGGCCCGCGAGTCGAGCGAGGTGGCCGAGAAGCAGGCGATCGGACGGGCTGTGGCCGAGATGCTTCCGGATGGCCAGACGGTCCTCATCGACGGCGGCACGACGACGTTCCAGGTCGCCCGCCATCTCATCGGGCGGTCCTTGCAGGTCGTGACGCACTCGCTGCCGATCGTCAATGCGTTGAGCTCGGCTGCGAACATCGAGCTGATTTTTCTCGGCGGCTACATCTATCCGCGGACGGGCGTGGCCCTGGGCCCGCTGACGAGCCAGGCGCTGGCGTCGCTGCACGTCGATCGGGCGATCATCTCGGTCGCGGGGATCGCCGAGGACGGCCTGTACAACGCCAACATGCTCTTGGCCGAGGCGGAGCGCCGCATGATCGAGGTCGCCGACGAGGTCATCGTCGCGGCCGACCACACGAAGTTCGGCCACAAGGGGCTCGCCCATCTGGCCGGCTGGGAACAGGTAAACCGTGTCGTGAGCGACACGAAGCTCGAGCCGCAGTGGCAGCAGCGCTTGCGTGAAACCGGTGTGGAACTCCTCCTGGTCGAGGTCGGGCCTGACGCGGCCGGCGATGGGGCAGCTGTGCGAAACGAACAGCGCAAGCCGCCCCGATACAGCGGCGGGCCGACCGGATCGACGACGACTCATTCTGAGGTGAGGCATGAGTAGCATGATTCGAACGGCGAACCTGGATCGCTCAGCCGTCGAGCGCGTCGTACGCGATATCGTGCGGCAACGGTTGGGCTTCGACACCCCGCAGCGACCCGAGGTCGTCGTCAATATTTCCGCGCGGCACATGCACATCACGCAGGAAGACCTCGAACGGCTCTTCGGGCCGGGCGCCCGACTCACGGTCTTCCGCGAGCTCTACCAGGAAGGTCAGTTCGCCAGCGAGCAGACGGTCACGATCATCGGGCCGCGGCATCGCACGCTGTCGAACATCCGGATCCTGGGCCCGACCCGCAAGGCCAACCAGATCGAGCTGTCCTTCACCGACGGGATCGCGATGGGCATCGACCTGCCCGTGCGGATGAGCGGCGACATCGCGGGCACGCCGGGCTGCATCGTCCTGGGGCCGAAGGGCCACATCGAGATGAAGCAGGGCGTCATCCGCGCGCTGCGGCACGTGCACATGAACGAGCGCGAGGCGGCTGCCTACGGAGTCGGCGACGGCGACATGATGAACCTCCACGTGGACAGCGATTGCGCGCTGACCCTCGAAGGGATCGTCGCGCGGGTCGACCCGGCGATGAAATGCGAGATCCACCTGGATACCGACGAGGGCAATGCGGCCCACCTGACCAGCGCCCGGGGGGTTGAGCTGTACAAGGCGTAAACGCCAGAGGAAATGTGACGGCCCGCATGGGGCCTTATAGGCATGGGATCCGAAACAGGATACGCGATGGTGCATCGGTTCAAGACGGTGCACGGTCTTTGTCAAGGAGTGCCGACAGATGGCAGCAATGGAAGCATTGGGGATGGTCGAAACCAAGGGTTTCGTCTCGGCGATCGAGGCGGCGGATGCGATGCTTAAGGCCGCCAACGTCGAGCTGACCGGCTACGAGCGGGTCGGACGCGGCTACGTGACGGCCTTCGTCACCGGCGACGTGGCGGCTGTCAAGCAGGCGACGGACGCGGGTTCCGCGGCGGCCAGCAAGGTGGGCGAGGTCGTGAGCGTGCACGTGATCCCTAGGCCGCACGACGATCTGGCCAACATGGTGCCGACCGTGCAGCAGGCCAAGGGCAAGGGCGGCAAGTAACCGTCGCCGGGACGGAGTAGGGGCATCGGGCGAGCGGCCCGGGCCTCGAAGTGCGGGCAACCAACAAGCAAGCCCTGCGGGGCTGATTCGGAGAAAACGTGATGAGTGACGCACTCGGTTTTGTGGAAACGATGGGATTTACCGGCCTCGTGGAGGCCACCGACGCGATGTGCAAGGCAGCCAACGTCGAGCTCGTCAAGTCGGTGCAGATCGGCGGCGGCCTCGTGACGACGATCGTCCGCGGCGACGTCGGCAGCGTCAAGGCGGCTGTGGACGCAGGCGCCGAGGCAGCCAATCGCGTGGGCGAGCTGCACAGCGCCCATGTGATCCCCCGGCCTCACGAAGGGCTCAAGGGCGTGTTCATCTGATCCGGGATCGGACTGGGTTCGCACTGTAATCGGACCTTGATCGGATCGGGCTGCACGAGGCTGTCAAACGTGGCAGAGCTCGCAGTGGGAGCATCGGGTCCGGGGAAGCCATCATGATCGTACTGGTCGCCAACATCGGGAGCACGTCGTTCAAGTTCCGACTGCTCGACATGGCCGACGAGCGCGAGCTGGCGCGCGGCGGTGTCGAACGGATCGGGGGCGACGACGCGCGCATCGCGGTGGCTGACCGCACGTGGAGCGGCCCGATCGCCGACCACGGCGAGGCCATCGAGCGTGCCTTGGCGATGCTGCCGGATCCGGAGTTGCGGATCGATGCGATCGGTTTCAAGGCTGTCCACGGCGGACCGATTTCCGGCGCGGTGCGCGTCGATGCGCAGGTGATCGCGACGATGACGGACTTCTTCGACGTCGCCCCGGCGCACAACCCGCCCTATGTGGCTGCGATGAAGGCCTTCGCCGATCGGCTGCCGGACGTGCCGCAGGTGGCTGCCTTCG
>PWPN01000353.1 GCA_003557125.1 Phycisphaerae bacterium
TCAGCCAGACGATCGTGCGGGCTGGATAACGCGGCGACAATGCGCCGATCTGCTGGCTGATCCATGTCCGCTCAGCCACATCGGCGACGATGATCAGGTTGGCGGCACAGATGCGCGTCGCCGCCTCGGTGGGGTCTCTATGACCATAGCCTTCCGGCGGTTTCCAGAGTGATGTCAGCGCCTGTTCGATCTGCGCGGGGTCGGTCAGAATCGCCCCTTCCGCCGTCAGAAGGGCCGGCAAAGATGCTTCGCTCATGACGTGCTCCCGATTACTCTGTCCCTGGTGATCCTGCCTGATGAATCCTATAGGTTCGGCGCAGTCCCGACCAATCGCGGTCGCATTTTCCGTGCGGCTTGTTTTCGGCATGTATCGGCTTTGATGAGGTCGGGCTATTGCCGAGGATGGAACTTACGGTGGATGGCTTTGAGCTGCGAGGTGTCCACGTGCGTGTAGACTTGCGTGGTGGCGATGTCGGCGTGGCCGAGCATCTCCTGGACGACGCGCAGGTCCGCTCCCCCGGCCAGCAGGTGCGTGGCGAACGAATGGCGGAACGTGTGCGGGGAGACTTTGCCGTTCAAGCCCATCCGACGCGCGTATTTGACGACCATGCGCCAGCAGTTCGTGCGGTCGAGGGGTCGCCCGGTGCGCGACAGGAAGAGCGCGTCGGTCCCGGACCCGTCGGCCAACTGGGGGCGCAGTGCGTCGAGATAGTCCCGGATCGCTTCGATCGCCTGCCGACCTACGGGCACCACGCGCTCCTTGCGCCCTTTTCCGATGCAGCGCAGGTAGCCGATGTCCAGGTGAACGTCGCGAAGCGTGAGCGCGACGAGTTCGCTGACGCGCAGCCCGGTCGCGTAAAAAAGCTCGAGAATCGCCCGGTCGCGTGGAGCCATCGGCTCGGCATCGTCGGGGACCGCCAAGAGCGCATCAATCTGCCGTTCATTGAGGACGGCCGGCAAGTGGTTCCACTTCTTGGGCGTTTCGATGAGCGAAGCGACGTCGCGATCGAGCAGGTGATGCGAATAGCAGAACCGGCAGAAAAGCTTGACGGCCACGAGTCGGCGGGCGATCGAGCTGACGGCCAGGTTGTGGAGCTGACGTTGTTCGACGAGGAATGCCTGGATGTCGCGCGGCCCGATCTGCCGTAACGGCACCTCATGTCGCGTGCAGTATTCGGCCCATGCGTCGAGGTCGCGCCGGTAGGCGCTGAGCGTATTGTCGGCCAGGCCCGCTTCAGCCCATAGCTGACCGAGGAACCGCTCGATCAGCGCATCGATCGGCGGAGCGTCCACCTTCTCCTCAGCCGGCGGTGCGGCTTCAGGCCGGGGTGGGGCAGGCGGTACGAACAAAGGGCTCTTCGTGCTCACTCGGTAGCTCGCTCAGTCGGATCTGGTGATAGACTCCGCAGGCGTCGAAACTGCCGGCGCACAAGCGGAAAGCTTCGGGCAGATTGATCATCGTGAAGCGGTTCGCGCAGCGCGTATCACACCGATCCAGATACGGGCACAGGAACAACTGTTGTTTCACGGAACAACCTCACCACGTTGGAAAAGGGTGCCTCATAACCCCGTCCGCTCCTGCGAATATCGGGCATTGTCCGCTCCGGCCTTGAGCCAATCCGTGCTCCCCAACCAGGGCTCCATCAGGGCACGAGGGCGATTGACGGTGCGGACCGCGTCTTCTAGGATTGTCATCCTTGCCTGCGGGGCGGCGCAGTGCTCGTGCCCGGCGACGGCCGAGCGGACGGGCCGACCGGCCCGCGCAAACAGGAGCTCAATCCTTGGTATCCGAGTTGATTCAATGCGTGCATGCGATCGGCGGCCAGCGCGTGCTGCTCGTCGGCGACCTCATACTCGATCGGTATGTTTACGGCGATGCCGAACGCATCAGCCCCGAAGCGCCCGTGCAGGTGCTCTGCAAACGACGGGAAGAGCAGCGGGTCGGCGGGGCCGGCAGCGTGGCTGCCAACCTGCGGGAGCTCGGTATCGAGGTCAGCTGCTGCGGTGCGGTCGGTCTCGACGACACCGGCCATCGCGTCCGGGCGATGCTCGACGCCCTCGGCGTATGCACCCGCGGCATCCTCGCTGTCAACGATCGGATCACGACCGCCAAGACGCGATTCATCGGCATGGCCCAGCACCGCCACCGCCAGCAACTCATCCGCGTGGACGAGGAGGTCACGCGGCCGCTTGGGTCCGATAACGCGTCACGCCTCGAATCGCTTATCCTCGCAGCCATCCCTGATGTGGCTGTCGTCTGTCTCGAGGATTACGACAAGGGGCTGCTCACGGAAAAGCTCTGCCGGCGGATCATCGAGCTGGCCCATCGGCACGGAAAGCCCGTCCTGGTGGACCCGGCCCGAAGGTCCGACTACCGCATCTACCGTGGCGCCACGATCCTGACCCCGAACCGCAACGAGTTTCAGCTGGCTTCGGGCAGCCCGGACGGCGACGTCGAGACGATCAAGGCGTACGCCCCCAAACTTATCGAGTGCTGCGACGTCGGGGGGTTGCTCATCACGCTCGATCGGGAAGGGGTGTTGCTCGCGGAGCGGAATCGGCCTCCGGTCGTAGTTCCGACCCGGCCGCGGGCAGTCTATGACAACACGGGAGCCGGCGATGCGGTGCTGGCGATGCTGGCAGCCTCGCTGGCGGCGGGCGCGACGTTACGGCAGGCGGCGGAGTTGACCAACATTGCCGGTGGCCTGGAGGTCGAGAAGTTCGGCTGCATCCCGATCAGCCGCGACGAGATCGTGGCCGACCTCCGTCTGAGCACGGGCCAGGCCGGCGGGAAAATCCGCAAGCGCGACGAGCTGGCTTCCGAACTCGCCCTTCGCAAGAGTCGCGGCGACACGGTGGTTTTCACGAACGGCTGTTTCGACCTGCTCCACGTCGGCCATGTGCGGTTTTTCGAGCAGTGTCGCCAGTTCGGGACGGTCGTCGTGGTCGCATTGAACTCGGACGAATCGGTGCGGGCACAGAACAAGGGACCCCTGCGGCCGATCGTGCCGGCCGAGCAGCGTGCCGAAGTGCTGGCAGCGCTTCAGACCGTCGATTATGTCGTCATGTTCGACGAGCCGACGCCCGAAGAGATCGTCCGGCAGCTCAACCCCGACGTGCTCGTCAAGGGGCAGGACTGGGCCGAGCGCGGCGTGGTGGGACGCGCGCACGTGGAAGGCAACGGCGGACGGGTGGTCCTCGTGCCGCTCGTGGAAGGGGTGAGCACGACCGGCATCGTCCAAAAAATTCAGCAGGGGGGGACGCCATGAGCGAGCGGATCACCAAGGTGCTGGCCGAGCACGTCCGGCTCGTCGAGGGGCTCAAGGACCAGATCCCTTTGCTGCAGACGATGGCACGGCGGATCATCGAAGCGATCGCCCACGACAAGCGCATTTATACGCTGGGTAACGGCGGAAGCGCCGCCGACGCCCAGCACATCGCAGCCGAGCTCGTCGGGCGATTCAAGACCGATCGCCGCCCCCTGCCTGCGGTGGCGATGACGACCGACACGTCGACGCTGCTTTCGGTCGGCAACGATTATGGTTTTGAGCAGATCTTCGGCCGGCAGATCGAAGCGCTCGTCAGGCAGGGCGACATCGTCTGGATCCTGAGCACCTCGGGGCGATCCCCGAACGTACTGGCGGCGGCTCAGTCCGCACAAAAGTGCAATGCGGTCATCATCGGCTTTACGGGCCGTGACGGGCGGGCGCTCGAGTCGTTGTGCGAACATTGCCTGCGCGTCGATCACGACGCGAGCGAGCGGATCCAGGAGATCCATCAGATCGCCTACCATCTCGTCTGCGAACTGGTCGAACGGCACTTCGCGCATGCGGGCGAGGCAGAGCCGCTTACGCAAGAGTGAACATCTCCAGCAGGGTCGGCCGACCGATGCTTTCCACGATCGTATCGTCGAGCAGTTTGAGTGCGGTTGCCATCTGAGGCGCGTCGTAGTTTCCGTTCCGCAGCGCTTCGAGCGTGGTGCTGTCCAGGAGCCGTGCGTCGGGACAGCTCGGCCGACAGCTCCGGCAGACGAGTCCTCCCTGGCGAATCGAGCAGTACGCGGACCGCTCGGGCGGTGCCGGTCGGTCGCAGACGACGCAGCGCGTCAGGTCCGGCCACAACCCGGCCGACCGCAAGAGTGCGCACTGATACCGTACGACCTGGCCGAGGGGGTTTCCTGGCCCGCACAGCCCGGTAAGCAGCGCGACAAGGGCATCGAAGAGTTCGGGATGCGGGTCGGCGTGCTCGGTCATGGCCAGCGTGATCTGGGCGCCGTACTGGGCGGCGTACCATGCTCGCAGACGACTTCTAAGGGCGAGATAGGCATCCTCCTGCCGCCACTCGATGAGCGTGCCCAGCCCCCCCTCGGCCCGCGTACTCGGCAGGAAGACCACCGCGCCCCGCTCGAGCAGGTCGATGCCGGGCGCGAACCGCTTCTTGGTCCCGCGCTTCACCCCTTTGGCCAACAGACGATGCGCGCCTTGAGCGCGCGTAAAGACGGTGACGACCTGGGACGTTTCCGAATAGTCCAGTCGGCCAAGGACCACAGCCTGATCTTTGATGGGTGCCATGTCAGGTGAATCAAACCGGCGCGGGCTGACGGCTGGACGTCGCAAGGGAGGACGTCGCAAGGGGGCACGTCGCAAGGGGGCACAGTCGGCATGAAAAGGCCGGGCGGTTCAATCGTCAGCCTCTTCGTACTCGGCCAGCCAGGCCATCTGAATCGCTTCGAGCCTGCCCTCGCTACACCCCTTCATGTCGTCGTCGAAGTCCGGCAGCCCACAGACCATGTCGCGCAGCCTCGTGAAACGAAGGGTGAGCGGGTCCTGGTCCGGGTGCTGCTCGTACAACTTTTCGGCGATTTCCTCGGCGTCCGTCCACTTGAGACCCATAACCAGAACTCCCCTCGTTTCCCCGCGATATTGTAATAACGCTCTACTTTCCCGTCCCTTGCTGTAAATGCTGCAATCTCGCTGACAGGGCTGCCTCCATGCACTGAAAAAAACCATCCAGGCAGGGGCACTCGAGATGATAGAAGGTCATCGGTCCTTCTTTGCGCATCGAGACGAGCCCGACCTGTTTGAGAACGCTCAGATGCTTGGAGACGGTCGACTGGTCGGCGCCGACCAGTTCGGTCATTTCGCAGACGCACCAGTCCCGTGCTTTCAGCGCGTCCAGGATGAGCAGCCGGCTCGGGTGCGCCAAAGCCTTGGCTACTTGCGCGCGAAGTTCATAGTAGGCTCGTGATCGGGTTTTCATGGACCTTGCGGTTCGCAGGTTCGCCGACTCGCCGTCGGCTGAGCTTTTGCGAAAAACCAAGCCACGTGCTTACCGTCTTCTCTGCTACCATCCGAAGGTCATCCTGTCAATTCACGGGGCCGTCAGTCAAGGGGGGGGCTTGTATCCGCATCCTGCCGCAGTGCTGCTTTAGCTCGCCGGATTCGATCCTCCTCACACCCTTCGCTCATTCTCTCTGGATCGATCGACATCGTGCGTCATGGAAAATCGCGCGGCATGGAAGGGGCGGGAACGCGGCCCGTCAGCCGATTGTTCCGTTGCTTGAAAGACGATTCATTGTCACTTGCACATCGAAGTTTTATCCGGACCTTGAAAAACTTGAATTTTTTTGGGGATATTCGTTTGAGACCGATTGCGAATCGGTTAGAATGCCGGCCATGACGCACGAGACATGTGACGTTCTGGAGTTGCTCGAGGA
>PWPN01000194.1 GCA_003557125.1 Phycisphaerae bacterium
GGATCGGTGGATTCACCAGCTCGAGATTGGGATACAGAAGCGCTCACAACTCAATTGTCGGCATTGCGGGGGAGACCGGATTCATCGGCTGGAGCCTGTTTTTCGGGGCGTGGTTTCTTTTGTTGCTTCGCATCCGGAAGGCGGATCGCCTGCCGCTGCCCAGGTCCGAGCGGGCGCTGTTGCTGAGTAGTTGGCTGCTCCACGTCCTCATGGGGCTTTGGAGTCTTATGGCGCAGCTCGAGCTTTACAAGCCGTTTTGGGCATTGTTAGCGGCCAACCTGGGGTACGTGGTCTGGCTGGAGCGGACCTATGGCCAGGCGGGTGTGGATTCCCATGCGTCCGGCGACGCATCGGGTCCGGAAGCAGTGTATCCGGGACAGATCCATCGCTGGCAAGAGAGTGGATAATTGTTCGGTGTGTCCCATGGATACGAATAAGACAAAAAATTGGGGCAGATTTTTATTGGGTTGGCCGTGCGGTGCATGAGGAATGAACCAGGCGATGTACCAGGATACAGCAGACTGTCAGTCTTCAAGGGCATCATCCAATACGCCTGCTGCCTTTCGTAAGAGTTGCCTCGTCATCTCTCACAAGCGTTTTTATTTTGTAAACGGGCAGTATTGCTCGGAAGGCGGATTCGGAAAGTACGTTGAGGTCATACGATCGCTATTTGATCGGGTCTATCTGGCGGTGCCCGTGGAGCATGGGCCGCCGAAGGGTGATGTGGGGCCATTGCGCGACGGCGTGGCGGAAGTGATCGAGCTGCCCGGTTCCTATGCAAGGCATCGTTTTTCGATCCTTGGACTTTTGCATCCTTGGCGCTTGGTGCGGCCTCTGGCTCGCGCGGCCAAACGCGCGGATGTCGTCCATGTCATTTTTCCAGGTTACGTGCAGATCGTGGGATTAGCCGTCGCGCGGTGGTTGCGGCGTCCGCATTTTTGTTCGATCGTAGGAGATTGGGAGGCGGATTATGCCGTTTCCAGTTTTGCGCGGTCACACGCGTTGCTGGTCAGGCCTGTGATCTGGGTCCACCGCCTGCTGGTCCGATGGGTGCTGCAATCGAAACTCGTATTCGTCCATGGCGCAACTATGGCCGAGCGCTACCGCCGCCGGGGGCGGTGCATCGTTGTCAATCAATCAAGTACTTTTCGGGAGGCTGACATCCGCAATAGCAATGAGGTGAGCACGCTGCGCCATATGCCCCGGCTTTTGTTCGTAGGGCGGCTCGATTATAAAAAGGGCGTGCCCACCTTGTTGGACGCACTCAAAAAGCTTCACGAAAAACATCTGCCTGCGACACTGACCATTGTCGGCGGAGGACCGGACCGCAAGTCCTTTGAAAAACAAGCGTCCCGGCTTGGACTGCAAGAAGCTGTTACGTTCGAAGGCTATGTCAAGGATCATCAGCGTTTGCGTGAAATCTATCGTGCGCACGATCTGTTCGTCCTGCCGAGCCTTACGGAAGGGGCGCCGAAGGTGGTCATCGAGGCCTACGCGCAGGGGCTGCCGGTTGTTGCATCGAACGCGGGTGGTATACCCGACATGGTTTCAGAGAAAAATGGCATACTCGTGGAGCCCGGCGATCCGGATGCACTGGCCGAGGCGATTCAGAGAATTCTTCACGATGATACGTACCGTCTGAATCTGGCCAGACACAATCTGCAGGAGGCGCATCGCTATACGATGGAGGCGCAAGTGCAGCATATGACACGCCATCTCCGCAAATGCATGGCAGAAAGTGTGTGACGGCACCGATTGGTATGATCCGCAGTCTGCGATGGTAAAAGGCCAGGATGACACATCATGACATCTTATGAACGATTGTATCGGTTTCTCTCGCCGTTGATGCCGGTTCATTACAGAAAGATATGGCGTATGCTCCGACGACTGTGTCCCGGCACAGAACCGTCCAAGCGGATCCTCGATGTTGGTGGGCGAAAGTCCCCCTACACGATTGGTGTGAACGGGCAAGTGACGATTGTTGACCTTCCGAGGCAGTCCGAGGTTCAGCGCGTTCTGGCATTGGGGCTCAATGATGAAATATTGGCGCAGCTGAGCCGCAACCGGAGCAATATCGTCGAGTTACGTCTGGAAGATATCACGAAGACCACGTGCGAGACCGAAACATATGACGTCGTTGTCAGTGTGGAAGTGATAGAGCATGTCCCAGACGATACGGCATATCTGTCGCAGATACATCGCGTACTCAAACGTGGTGGTCATTTCGTGTTGACCACGCCGAACGGGCAAGCGAAGCCGAACATGAATCCCGATCATGTCCGTCATTACAGGCCCGCGGAATTGGAAACGAAACTTAAGGAAACATTTTGCGATGTGTCGGTATTGGGCATCGTGCGACAGGGATTCGTGCATCGTCACGCAATCGGTGGATGGGTTCCTCAGCTGAGGAATCCTGCTTCCTGGATACGAATGCCTTGGAGGATCGGAATGGCATTGTTAGCCAATCTGCTTGAGGGCCATGGTCCGGTGCCGACGGACAGAGCCAATCAATTGTTCGCGATCGCGCGCAAGCCGATCATTCCAAAGCAAGGTGAAGCCAGCGACATTTCGTGAACGCATGGTCTGTGAAAAACCGAGTACGTACCGTATTGTGTGGTAGTTATGAATCTGGATGCAAACATGGGCGCGGAAAAGATTCGCGTACTGCATATCATCGGCCAGCTTGGCGTGGGCGGCTGCGAGAAGCAGTTGCTCGAGCTCTGCCGGCGCATGGATCGTGATGCGATCGAGCAGGCGGTCGCCTACTATTCGCCCGACCCGCAATGCATGCGTGAAGCCTTCGCGGAAACCGGCGTCCGGCTCTACTACGTCAATAAATTCGGCGGAATCTCGCTGTGGCGGTTTTTCCTGACCTTGCGCGGATTCATCCGCGATTTTCAGCCCGACGTCATCCACACGTGGCAGTACTCGCCGAACTGCTGGGGGCGGCTGGCCGGCTTGAGCTGTGGGCATCGGCGGTTCATCGCCAGCGAGCGGACGGCTATGCGATCACCCCCGCCGATTCTGCGGGCGTTCGAGATGCTCTTCGGCCGTTGGACCGTCTACACAGCCAACACGGAGGCGGTCGCGAATGCAATGCGACGCTCCACGGGGATTCCGCCTGAGCGCATCCATATCACCCACAACGGCGTCGAGATGAAGCCGATCGACAAGCAACAGGCCCGCCTCGAGGTCCGTGCCGAGTTGGGGGTTCCCTCGGACGCGCCGATCGTGCTGGCTGTCGGTCGGCTGACAAAGGCCAAGAATTATCCGATGTTCCTGCGTGTGGCTGGACGCGTCGCGCGCAAGCGGCCCGACGCCGTTTTCGTGATCGCCGGGCATGGTGAACTCAAGGAGCCGCTCGAGGCGCTGCGTGCCCGGCTGAACCTGGAGCGCTCGGTTCGGATGCTCGGGATCCGCTCGGACGTGCCACGCCTCATGGCCGCTGCGGATGTGTTCTGTCTGTGCAGCCTGTGGGAGGGATTTCCGAACGTCCTGGTCGAAGCGATGGCCAGCGGACTGCCGGCCGTCAGCACGGACTTTGCGGGCGTCGGGGAAATCCTCGACGACGGGGGGGCTTCGATCGGCGCGCGGGTCGGCCTGGACAGGGACGATGCGATGGCTGATTGCGTCCTCCGGTGGCTGAACGACCCGGAGCAGCGCGCCAGCATCGGATGCGCAGGCAGGGAATCCGCCGAGCGGCGGTTTTCATGGCCGCGGCTCGTGCGACAGATGGATCAGCTCTATGTGGGAATGGCGGACGGGCGGGCGCACAAGCGCATCTCCGGCGCTGCCGAGTGAATGCAGCCTTCGATGAGAAGATCGAGATGTCGGATACGATCATCAGAGCACACCAGTTGAAGCTCCTGGACATCATGAAGTTGTTTCATGAGCTCTGCGTACGGCATCGTCTCACCTATTACCTCCTGGGCGGAACGATGCTCGGTGCGGTAAGGCACCAGGGATTCATACCTTGGGACGACGACATCGATGTCGGGATGCCGAGGGGAGATTACGAAAAACTCCTCGCGTTGCCGCAAAGCGAGTGGGCCGGGCATTTGCACCTGAAGACGCCCCACAACGCGACGGACCTGATTCTTCCCTATTCGAAATTGATGGACCGGCGCACGACGCTCGTCGAGGATTATTCCGACGGCCTCGTGGGTGGCGTTTATATCGACGTCTTTCCGCTGGACGGCGCGGGGAACTCGATGGCCAGTGCCCGGTTGATTTATCGATGCTATTATTGGGAGAGAACTCTCCTCCATATGAACCAGAACAAAAAACCCCTTAAGGATAATCTTTTCAGGCGGCTGTTGCGCGCATATGCGCGATTGTACAGACCGAGAAGCATCTATCGCCGGGTCGAAAGGATTATGACCTTCCATTCCTACGAAAAAAGCAGATACATCGGCAATTTCGGCGGCGTATGGAAATTCAAGGAGTTCATGCCGAAGGATTATTTCGGCGAGCCGACGCTTTACGCATTTGAAGGTTCCAAGTTCTGGGGGGTCGAAAAGGCCGATGCCTATTTGACGGCCCTTTACGGGGACTACATGACTCTGCCTCCCGTTGATGCGAGACAGTCGCACCACAATATCAAGCACATGGATCTCGATTCGCCGTATTCCGACTACCCGGGTTGCGTCGAGAGCGCGGGCAAGGGGGTGGATGGAGAGCATGAGCGGCGATCTCCCGGTCATGCGGTCAAAAAGGAGCCGGCATGAACGTCGGCACGACCCGGGACCAGGCAAAGCACCGCGTCCTGCTCGTCTCCACGGGAGGCGGTATCGGCGGGGAAGAGAGTTTCACCGCGAATCTCGGTGAGTCGCTGCAACAGCGCGGATGGGATGTGCGGGTGGCGGCTGTCAGCGACGTTCAAAAGCAGGAGCTCGACCGGCGAAACCTGCGGACGGAGGATCTCCCGGTGGGAACGCGAAGCCCGTGGGGATTGGTGCGGGGCGCCCGGGCGCTGGCTCGATATGCATCCGAGCACGATGTGGACATCATCCACGCACAGAGCGCGGGCCCGGCCATGATGTGCATCGTGGCAGACAAACTCCGGTGGTTCGGGCGGCGTCGGCCGATCCTCATCTGGCACGGTCATGGAATCACCTATTACAGACTCTTATCTCGGTTATTCAATCAACTGGACCGCAGCATCGCCTGCTCGGATTTCGAGCGGCGCAGACTCATCGCCCATGGACTCAGGCCGGAAAAGGTCGTTCGAGTGTACAACGGCATCGACTTGGAGGGCCTTTCCGTCTCGGCCGAGGAACGGGCAGCACGGCGGCGCAAGGTGCGGTACGAGTTCGGCCTGGAAGAGGGCGTCCCCGTGGCGGGTTTCATCGGTCGACTTTCGCCGGAAAAAGCCCCGGGCGATTTCGTGGCCAGTTTTCCATATGTCCGCAAAGTACTGCCGGACATCCGGTACCTGGTTATCGGCGATGGCCCGATGCGCGCGCAGCTCGAACGGGCCGTGCGCGATATGGGCGCTGAGGAATGCGTCCTGTTCACCGGATTCCGCCATGACGTGGCCGATCTGTTGTGCGGGATCGATGTGCTCGCACTTGTTTCGCATATCGAGCGGTTCAGCTTCATTGTCCTCGAGGCGATGGCGATGCATTGCCCGTGCGTTGTGACGGCTGTGGGAGGCAATCCTGAGCAGATTACGGATGGCGAGAACGGTCTTGTCGTTCCC
>PWPN01000184.1 GCA_003557125.1 Phycisphaerae bacterium
CTGTACGTCAATGCGTTCACACAGTAGGATGATGTACCGGCATGGGACGCTGCCGGATCGGGGCCGTGAGGGTCATCCTGCAACGCTATTATCCTGCAACGCCATTGCTCGAGGGACCGTCCGTGATCACGCTGAAGAAATGTCTTTCGCCCAGTGCGATCGTTCTGGCAGGGTCGGCCTCCAGTGCGCAGGAGGTCATGGCCACGCTGGCTGCCCGTCTTGGAGAGCAACTCGGCCTTGCCCCCGAGCTGATCGTAAAGGCTGTCCAGGATCGTGAGGCGACCCGGTCGACGGCGATCGGGCACAACGCGGCCATTCCGCACTGCCGACTCCATGATCTGCCCCAATTCGCCGCCGCCCTCATGAGCCTGAACCAGCCCGTCCGGTGGGATGACCAGGGGCATGTCGCGGATCTGGTCATCATGGTCGCCGGCCCGCACCAGGCTGTGGCGGCCCACCTTCGTCTGTTGTCCAATTGCAGCCAGTTGCTGACATGCGAACCGCTCCGCGCCAAAATTCACAGCGCGCCGGACGCCGCGGCGGCCGCTCGGCTGCTGGCTGCGGCCGAGGAAGCGGTCGAAGCCCGCCGTAACCGCGAAGGGCTGCTTCGCGAACTCCGCCGTGAGCAGGCAGAGGGAGGCGACGAGCTGATCGACGTGGTCGAGCGCTTCACGTGGTGATCGGCCGGCATGAACCCCACCTGAGACTTCTTCTGCTGTCATGAAAAACGCGACTTTGCGACCCCAACGCGGATTCGACCTGTTGGCGACGTTGTGCCTTGTCGGCGCCACGCTCTGCTGGGGGTCCGTACCGGTCATGATCAAGTACCTCGCCGGTCCCGGCCTGGTCCCCGACGGATTCACCGCCAATATGGTCCGCTATCCCATCGCGGCGTTGTTCTACGTGCCGTTGCTCATTCTGGGCATTCGCAGCGGCCAACTTCGCGGGCTATGGATACCCGCCCTGTTACCGGCCGCTGTCAACGCCGCTGGCCAGGCCCTGTGGGCGGCCGCGCCCTATCACCTCGACGCGAGCATCATGGCCTTTCTGCTCCGGCTGTGCGTCGTCTGGTCGATCCTCGGGGCATTCCTGGTTTTCAAAGACGAGCGTAAACTTGCACGGAGCCGCTGGTTCTGGTCCGGGGCGTTCCTGGCCATCATCGGATTCGTGGTCATGTCCTGGCACGGTCTGGCCGGCGGAGGAAACGCCACAGGCGTCGGGATCGTCATCATCTTCCTGTGCGGCGTGTGCCTTGGGCTTTACGGCGTATGCGTCCGCTACGTGATGCACCAGATTCACCCGCTCGTGGTTTTCTCGATCGTCAGCGTCTATACCTCCGTCGGACTGGTCGCGATGGCCCCCCTCGGGCAACCCTCGGCTGTGCTCACGCTGCCGAGCACCGCAGTCATCATCCTGATCGTTTCGGCCCTGGTCGGCATCGCGATGGCTCACGGGTTTTTCTACGTGGCGGTCCAACGCCTCGGCGTGGCCATCTGCTACCTCATGCTCATGACGACCCCGTTCGTCTCCTACCTCGGCGCGTACCTGTTTCTGGGCGAAAACTTCACGCGCATCCAGTGGATCGGCGGGAGCGTGCTCGTTCTCGGGGCCGCATTGGCGGTCCGAGCCCAGACCCACCTCCGGCCGCCCGCCGAACAAATCGACGCCTCCGAGATCCCTGCCGAGTAGGAGTCCGACGCTTTATATTCCCTCCTTCCGCCCACTCCGCGGGCCGACGCGTTGTTTGACATGGCGTGTCGGCCAACGTACCTTCGTAATGTGACGGATCGGGCCATGACCGAGAGGTACGTCCTGACAGCGGCCCACCGTATGCTGTGCCGAAAGCACCTTCCCATGCAGGCTTTCCGACCCACAACGACGGCTTTCGTGTCGGTCATCCTACTCGTGACCGGCCTGTGGTCCTGTGCCGAGGACGATTGGCTCGGAATCGGGCGAAACCCCGAGCCCCCCCGGCCCACCGGCCAACACAACCGCGCCGCGGACGGCCTGGCGGAGTTCGCCGGTGAAACGACCACGGAATCCGGCCGACCCATCGTCGTTCAGGGAGTGCGCTTTCAAGTCCTCCGCGTCCGTGCCCCGGCCGGGACGTTCAGCCGTTCCGAGAAGATCTGGAACGCACTCAACGAGGACGTGCTCCCGATGGACCGGCGCGCCTTGCTGGTCAAGAACGGCCTGCGGGTCGCCGCCGCCAGCCAGGACGTCTGGCCGCAGGTCAAGGCCGTCCTCGACTCGGAATCCGTGGAAGTTTTTACCGATCAGCGGGCGGTCCACGATGGCTATCCCCTGCCGCTGCTGATCAACACGCAACCGCTCGAACAGACGCTCTTTATGATCCGCCCCGACGACACCATGGCCGGGGCGCGGTTCCCTCAATCCACGATGGGCTTGCGACTGGCGTATTCGGTCCCGCTCGACGCGCCGCAGTCCATCCGACTCGAGATCATGCCGGAGGTCCGCCTCCCGTCCCATCGGCCGGCGCCGACGGTGTCCGAGTTCGGCTGGACGGAACACCACACGGTCGAGCAGAGCCGCCCGCTCTGGGAACTGGCCTGCGAGGTGACGGCGGGGCCCGATCAGTTCGTGGTGGTGGGACCATCCCCCTCGGCCGGCACGCCCCATCTGGCCGGCACGCTGCTGCTCTTCGAACAGATCCAGGGTCGGGAGTACGAGTCGATCTGTTTCATTACGCCTACCCTCCTGCGGGTCGGGGCAGGTGACACGACATCGGGGCCATAGAGTCCGCGCGCTTTGGCAAGGTGCATGCAATGACGTTGACGGTGGATGATACTTTTCTGCGACAGCTCTGTTGGCAAAGCGCCATACCCATGGTCGCATTCGACACGGAGCTGCGCGTCGTATTCTGCAACAGGTCCGCGGAACGACTTCTCGAGCGATCGGCCGACGAACTGATGGGCCGACCCTTTCGCGACCGGGTCGTCGCGTCACAGCGCGACCGGGTCGATCTTTTTTTGAAGCGAACGCTCGACACGGATGAAAGGCACGAGCTGGATCTGGCGTGCCTTTCGCCGGGCTGTGCCACGATCGACCTGGTCGGGACGGCTGTGCGGGTCACCGATGAAAACGGCGCCGCGATGGCCGGGGTGCTTCAGCTGCTCGACGTGCGCGGGCGATTCGAAACCAGGAGCGCGCATGTCCAAGCCCACAAGATGTCGGCGCTGTGCACGATGGCCGGTGCCGTCGCCCATCACTTCAACAACCTGCTGGGCGGGCTTTTAACGACGTTGGACTTCGTCCGCCAAAGTCAGAACCGCGCCACCGTCCAGCGGGGGTTGGGGTCGATGGCCGATACGCTCAGTCGAGCGATTACGATCACCCGCGCGCTGTTGGCCTTTGCCGAGGGTGATCGAGCGGACGATGAGGTCGGCGACGTTCGCACCATTGTCGAAGAATTCTCCGAGCGGATACGGCCGACACTGGCAGCCCAGCAGATCGCACTCGAACTCCGGCTCGAGGAGATTCATGCACAACTTCCCTCGCGAAAGCTCAACACGATCCTGGAATGCCTGACCACCAACGCCGGCGATGCGATGCCGGGTGGCGGCCGACTCGAGATCGAGCTGAAGGCTGCGGACTCGCCCGACGATTTCCTTCTTCGGATCAGTGACACCGGTAGTGGCATCACGGACGGCGATCTCGAACACGTTTTCGAGCCGTTTTTCACGACGCGCAGGGCCGAATCGGGACAAAACACGACGCATCTCGGCCTCGGATTGGCCATGGTCCATGGAATCGTCCAGGATCTTGGTGGCACGATCACGCTGTGCTCGAGCTACCAGAGTGGAACGATCTGTGCCGTGCGTCTGCCGCGATCGCTGATCTGACCGCCTTTCCGGGTTGAATGGTTTTGCGGGTTGAGCGGCTACCCATGCCGGCGAGGTAACAGCTAGAATCAGCACGCGGGAAGGGCGAGATTGCTATGGAAAGGACCCTTCCGCCCTGTTAGCATGGTTTTTTGAAATCGAGTGGCCGACGGGTAGAAAGGGCCAACGGACGGGGTCGGCGCGGCAAGATGGCCCGAGCCCATCAAGGACCGAGGCGCAGCCTGTCGATAATTCATTAAAATGACGTTCGTTCTCTTGTGAAAGGTGCGCCGGCATGGGCGGCGCAGCGTGGCAGGGGAAGCCGTCGAGGATATCCGTGTACGATGACAGATCACTTACCGATCAGAGTATGGGCGATCGTTGGGATCCTGCTGAGCGTCGGGCTTTCCACGCTGGCGACGGAAGCTGCATCGGAAAGCGCGACGTCGGCCGGGGATCAACAAGCGGCCCAGGCACCCAACCCGACGGACAAGATGCTCGCCTCGACCTTTCGTGAGATGCCGGTCCCGCTTCGCTTGAACCCGGAACAGTTGGCCGAGGACGATCCGATCGGATTTTTCGAAATGATCCTCGCCCGTTATGAGCGCCATGTGCGGGATTACACCTGCCTGTTCACCAAGCAGGAGCTCGTCAACGGCAAGATGACTACCCGGCAGGTGATGAAGGCCTACTTTCGTGAGGATCCGTACAGCGTACGGCTCGAATGGATCAGGAACCGCGACCGGGCATCCCGCGTCCTTTACGTGCGGAACGCGTGGATCGACAAAGGCCAACAGATGGCTGTGGTCGAGCCCGGGCCCATCGCGCGCCTGTTCATCTCCCACGTGATGCGGCCCATTCACGGTGCGGACGCGATGCGAACGTCGCGTCGTACGATCGACCAGTTCGGTTTCCGCAACAATATCCTGCTCATCCTCAAGTATTGCGCGCCGGCCAGGGAGCGTGGGCTTCTCGAGTTCACGTACCAGGGCGTGCGCGTCGTCGATGGGCGTTCCACGCTGCTCTTCGAGCGACGACTTCCCTATACGGGCGAGCGATGCGAATGGCCCGACCGCGTACTCGAAGTGTACGTGGACAGACAGCTGCTCGTGCCCACGTTGTGCATCGCCTACGCCGATGATGCGAAACGCCAGCTGCTGGGCCACTACGAGTACAGCGATATCAAAATGAATGCGAATCTGTCCGAGTCGGTGTTCACCAAGAAAGGCATGGGCGTCGAGTGATCGGCCGACGGGCTACTCGATGCACAGCCCATCCCTCTCGAACTGGAGGTTGCGATGCCATCCTCGGTTTCATTTCAAGCTTCGCGCGACTGGGTAACTCTCCTGGTGAGCCTGGCCATCGTAGTCGTCGTTCTCGTTGTCGGCGCGATCCCCGTCTATGCTGCGATCACAGCTACGTCAGCCGGTGCGCGTGTTCTGAGTGGGATCCTGGCGGCGGCGTTTGCGATACTCATCGCAGCCATCGCAGCCTTCGTACCCTTGGGGTATGCGGTGACGGAGGAAGCGGTTGTCATCCGTCGGCCGATCCGTTCGATCCGCATCCCCTTAACGCGGGTCAGCGAGGCACGGCGTATCGAGTTGACCCGCATTGTCCGGGTGTGCGGCGTGGGCGGCTTTTTCGGGACGTGGGGTCGCTTTACGAGCAAGCAGCTCAAATCGTTCCGCGCGTACGTCACCCAACGCGGCAACCTGATTTGCCTGCACCTCACGGAAGGTGATCCGGTGGTCCTGTCGCCCGACGACCCGGACGGGATGATCGCGGAGATCCAGCACCGGGTGCCACGGGCGGCTTGTTCCGCCAGTGCTCCCTCA
>PWPN01000006.1 GCA_003557125.1 Phycisphaerae bacterium
GCGGCGCCGATGGGCGAGTACCCAACGTTCACCCTGAGGGTGATCATTGACTCAACCGAGACGCTGGCCGGTTGGCAGACGGCAGCGACAGCGTCGCAAGCGGGTCTGTTCGCCAACGTGGCGGCCAATAAGAACGCGAACCTGTTCCACGGCGGGGAGGCCATCACTGCCGGTGACGGCGTTGGTTTTATGGCTCCCCAATCGCCCATCGCCGGTCACGTGGCCGGTCCGCCGACGCAGGACTTCTTGGGCAACTGGACGTACTACGATGAGCCGGCCGAGAAATTCCCCGACTGGGTCATCGATTGGACCGTCATGATGTTCCCCGAAAACTGGCAGACGGGCGGAACGGGCTGGACGCTCGGTTCCTTCACGATCACTCCGAGCAGCTACGAGCTCGCGTCTGCAGATGCAGAAGTTGTTCCGACCGATTTCGTGACGGGCGTGACCGTCAACGTGATTCCCGAGCCGGCGACCATGCTGCTTCTGGCTGGTGCGCTGCCGTTCCTGCGTCGCCGGAGGGCTTAAGACGCGGGTGTGAGGATGACGCAAAACTCCCCATAAGTTGACTGAATGGAGGGGATCGTAGCGTCTATGCATAGTGCGTTACGCAATCCACAACGGGGTTGGCGATCTGTCAACCCCGTTGTCTTTTTTTGACGGGCGAGACGCCCGTATTACTCTGATGAGTTCGCACTATCCTCGGTGGGGAAGCTCGTATCTTCCCCCCTTTATGAAGGGGGGACTAAAGGGGGGTTCATCCTGTTGCGTGTGGCGCAAGCAGTTACCCCCCCTCGCCCCCCCTTTGCAGGGGGGGAACTTAGCACTGGCGGACAAGCCGCCAGTGGCACCCCCGAAGTGGCACCCAGCCCGTGTCGACGGGCGAGACGCCCGTACCACCCGGAAAGTGGCATCCGGTGCGTATTAGGACGGCCGCCACGGGGGGCGGCCGCTACAGGACACGAAAGAGCACACGCCCGTACCATCCTGGTGAGCCTGCTTCGACGGGCGAGACGCCCGTACCACCCGGTTTTGCCCGTACCACCCTGGCGCTGCCACCCTGACGCTGCCACCCTGACGAGTCCACCCGCGTTCAGGATGATCGCTTGCCGAGCCATGCACGAAGTTTCGCGATGGTGCGGGTATTGAGGATGTTTTCGGGTTTGGCCCATCCGCGTCGGGCGGTCAGTACGCCCCATCGCATCTGGTCGAGGTTTGTAATGGCGTGCGCGTCGGTGTTGATGACGAGGACGCAGCCGGCCTCGATGGCCTGTCGCACGTGAACGTCCTTGAGGTCGAGCCGATGCCACGAGGCGCTGACTTCCAGGGCGGTCTGCGTGCGTGCGGCGGTTTCGAAGATCTTCTCCCAGTCGAGGTTCATCGCCTCGCGTTTGCCGAGCAGTCGGCCGGAGGGATGGCCGATCATGTCCACGTGGGGGTTTTCCATCGCGTCGATCGTGCGTTTCGTGATGCGGTCTCGGTCTTGGCCCTGGGCGGAATGGATGCTGGCGGTCACGATGTCCAGCTCGGCCAGTACGTCGTCGGGGTAGTCGAGTCGCCCGTCGGCGAGGATGTCGCACTCGGTGCCGGCCAGGACGGTGATGCCTTTGGCTTTTTTTGCAGCGGCGCGGATGGTCTCGACGTGGCGTTCGAGTCGATCGGGCGTGAGGCCGTTTGCGATGGCCGAGCTTTGCGAATGGTCCGTGATGCCGAGGTAGGCGTACCCTCGCTGCCTGGCTGCCTCGATCATTTCTTCGAGCGAGTTGCGCCCGTCGCTGGCGTCCGTGTGGACGTGGAGGTCGCCGCGGATGTCGTCCAGATCGACGAGGTCCGAGAAATCGCTCTTCGCTTCGATTTCGCCGCGGTCTTCGCGCACCTCGGGCGGCATCCAGGGCAGGCCGAGCTTTTTGTAGATATCGGCTTCGGTTCGGCCGGCCACCTGCCGATCGCCCTTGAACAGGCCGTACTCGTTGAGCTTGAACCCTTTTTTGATCGCCCACTCGCGGAGTCGGACGTTGTGGGCCTTGGAGCCGGTAAAGTACAACAGCGCCGCTCCGAAAGACTCGGCCTCGATGACGCGGAGGTCGACCTGGAGCGGATGGCCGTGGGGATCGGCGATCAGGATGGCGCCCTTCGTGGAGCCCGCGGCCAGGACCTGCGCTTTGTCGCTGATGCGGGTGAACCGTTGGACGACTTTTCTGCCTTTGTCGGTTTCACAGACGAAGTCGAGGTCTCCGACGGTTTCGACGGCGCGTCGTGCCGAGCCGGCGAGTTCGACTTTTTTGACTTCCGGCCATTGGCGGATCCGGTCGGCGAGCGCCTCGGCTGTCTCGATCGCCAGGGCCAAGGGATTGCGACCGGCGGATCGTTCGAGGAATTTGAGCCCGTCGCGGATTTTTTCGACGCTTTTGGCTCCGAACCCGGGGAGGGACTCGATTTTGCCATCGTCGAGGGCCTTGGCGAGCGTCTCGGTGGAATGGATGTCGAGTTTTCGGTAGAGCAGGGCGACTTTCTTGGGGCCGAGTGCGGGCACTTTCAGCAATTCGAGCAGGCCGACGGGCATCTCGTCGAGCAGTTCGCGGTGGATGGTGATGTGGCCCTGGTCGATGTACTGGGTGATGCGTTCGGCGGCGCCCTTGCCCACGCCGGGGATTTTCTGGAGTTCGCCTCGCTGGGCGACGGAGGTCAGATCTTCGGACCATTCGTCGATGCCCCGTGCCGCCTTGCGGTAGGAGTTGATGCGGAAGGGGTCTTCGCCCTTGATTTCCAGCAGGTCGGCAATCTGGTTGAAGAGCCTTGCGACGTCATGGTTGATCATGGAGGCCTCGTTCTCGCAGAAGGTCGCCGTCGGGGAAAAAACGGTCCGTTTCGGGTCGAGCGGCGCGGAGGCTGTCCGCGTTGACACGCCCGACGGGCCGCCCCATAGTATAGACCCGCCTTCGGGGTGCACGCGAGCGCGGTTTCAGCGGGCGTCCATGGCGGATCGGGCATCGTATCACCCGTTCACGTCGCGCGGCACGTTGTCGGTGAAACTCCGGGATGGGTTTGAACGGGCGTCAGGGGTCTGCGCGGAACGGGAGCAAGAGGATCACGCATGGAAATGTCACTGGGCCAACTTGCGGAGTATATCGTCTCTCTTGGGATGGCCTGCGAGGTGGACGGCGACCCGACGGTGCAGGTCGGATCGGTGGCGACGCTCGATGAGGCCGAGCCCGGGCAGATCAGTTTTCTGTCGAATCCCCGCTATGAGAGCAAGGTGGCCGAGACGCAGGCGTCGGCTGTGCTGGTGAGTGCCGAATATTGTTCCCCTCGCAAGATGAACCTGCTTCGGACGCCGGACCCGTACGCGGCGATGACCGCTGCGATCGTCCGGCTCCACGGGTACCGCCGGCACCCGCGTTGGGGGATGTCGTCGCAGGCGACGATCGCCTCGACCTCGAAGGTGGGCGCCGATCCGAACATCGCCCCGTACGTGTACGTCGACGACGATGTGGTGATCGGGGACCGTGCGACGATCTATCCCGG
Source organism: Phycisphaerae bacterium (assembly GCA_003557125.1). Classification (GTDB taxonomy): domain Bacteria; phylum Planctomycetota; class Phycisphaerae; order UBA1845; family PWPN01; genus PWPN01. The sequence continues at coordinate 3,526 of PWPN01000006.1, forward strand.
CGTGTACATCGCCCGCGGCAGCCGGATCGGCCACGATGTCACGCTCTTTCCCAATGTCGTGCTTTACGAGAAGTGCATCCTGGGCGATCGCGTCACGATTCATGCGGGCAGCGTGATCGGTGAAGACGGGCTCGGGTATGCGCCGGTGAACGGCAAGTGGGTTAAGATCCCCCAGGTGGGCAACGTCGTGCTGGGCGACGACGTCGAGATCGGGACGGATTGTGCGATCGACCGCGCGACGCTCGGCAGTACGGTCATCGGCAGTGGGACGAAATTCAGCAACCTCGTAGCGATCGGCCACGGCACGCGGATCGGCGAGGATTGCCTCTTTGTCGCGCAGGTGGGCGTGGCCGGTTCGGTCCAGGTCGGTCGGCACGTGACGATGGCGGGCCAGGTCGGTGTCGTGGGCCATATCACGATCGGCGATAACGTGCGGATCGGGGCCAAGGCGGGCGTGATCAACTCGATCGGGGCGGGGCAATCCGTGCTCGGTCAGCCGGCGGTGCCCGTCCAGGAGGCCAAGCGGCAGGTGGCTGTCGCACAGCGGCTTCCGGAATTGAAAAAAGAGATGCGCCGTCTGCGCCAGGAGCTCGACGAGTTGGGTCGACGTTTCGAGACCAGGGACGAAGGTTGTGAGCCGTCCCCGCGCGGCGAATAATGGGCCGCGCGCGATGCGGCGATGATCGGCAGCGGTATGCGGTAAACACGATGGGCGAGGCGCTGGACAATCCGCTCGGTCTGATCGCCGGTTCGGGGCGCTTCCCGTTCCTGGTGGCGGCCGGGGCACGCCGGAGCGGGCGGCCGGTCGTTGCGCTGGGCCTTCGCGGGCTGACCGATCCGGCCCTGCGAGGGGAGGTCGACCGGTTTCACTGGACGGGTATCGTGCGGCTGGGCGGGTGGATTCGTAAGTTTCGCCGGTATGGGGTTCGTGAGGCGATCCTGGCCGGTGCGGTTCGCAAATCGGAGATGTACGGTCGCTTTCGGCTGCTGCGTTATGTGCCGGACTGGACGAGCGCGCGGATGTGGTTTTTCGAGGTTCCCGACCGGCGGAACGATACGCTTCTCCTTGCGGCTGCGGAGGTCTTGGCACGAAAGGGGATCACCTTGGCCAATTCGGTGCAGTACTGCCCTGAGAATCTGCCGGGCCCCGGCGTGCTGACGCGCGAGGGGCTGTCGACCGCTCAACAGCGCGACGTGGCCTTCGGATGGCCGATTGCGATGGAGATCGGGCGACTGGACATCGGGCAGTCGATCGCCGTCAAGGAACAGGAGATCATTGCGGTCGAAGCCATCGAAGGGACCGACCGGATGATCGAGCGGGCAGGTTCGCTCTGTCGCAAGGGCGGGTGGATGCTGATCAAGGTCGCCAAGCCGAACCAGGATTGGCGATTCGACGTGCCGACCGTGGGGCCGGATACGATCGTGAATCTCCATCGTGCCGGCGGCCGAGCGCTCGTCTTCGAGGCGAACCGTACGCTCGTCGTCGAGCACGAACGACTCGTTCAAGAGGCTGAGCGGCTCGGGGTCGTCGTCGTCGCCCATGAAACGTGACGCCGAGGTGGCAACAGGCATTCAGGCGAGGGCGCAGCCAACACGTTGGAGACGCCCATGTACGCAGGGAACTGATATGAGTCGGACCCTGACAGACGATGAGATCTCGACAGCCGAACGCATCTTTCGCGAGTATCTGCGCGAGCGCGGGCTCAAGTACACGCGCGAACGGCAGCTCATGTTGCACGAAGTTCTCCGGAACACCGATCATTTCGAGGCCGAGCAGCTGCTTATCAATCTGCGGCAGGGCGGCCAGCGGGTCGCCAAGGCGACGATCTATCGCACGCTGCCGTTGCTGGTCGGGTGCGGGATCATTCGGCAGGTGCGTTTCGGCGACAACCTTGCGCGCTACGAGCACACCTTCGGGCAGAGCCCGCACGACCACATGGTCTGCCGTCGATGCCATCGGATCATCGAATTTGCCAGTGAAGACCTCGTGCGATTGCGCACCGTCCTGGCGGCCCGGCATCGTTTCCACGCGCTGTCGCATCGGTTCGAGATCAGCGGTCTGTGTGCC
>PWPN01000265.1 GCA_003557125.1 Phycisphaerae bacterium
ACGGACAACTTGCTCTGCGGATGCTCCCAGAAGTGTGCAGCCGCTACCCCGGACTCGGCGAACGTGAAAACCCCTTCGACGATTCCCAGTCCCATGGCCACTGAGCGCTGTTGCACGCCCGTCGCGTCCCAGTTCATCGGGTTCCACTCCGTGGCGAACAGCTCGTAGCCGGATCGGCCATGAGCGGCCATGATCGTATGGATCCCATCGGTTCGGTTTCGCAGGAACGCCTTGTAGTGGCGCAGCGATTCGGTCATGGCGGCGGGTGAACCCCAGGCGTTCTGGATGTCCAAGTAATACGGGTGATAGCCCACGAAGTGGAGTGGCACGGTCTGGTCGGCCGCCAGCGCCGACAGCCACGCCTGGCTGTGGCCCGCCGGGTTCATCAGCGTGCAACCGATTTTCAAAGTCGGATCGACCGCGCGCATCGCCTGACTCATGAGCTTGTAGCGGTCGCGATAGTCGGTCGGGCTCAGATAGTGGTTCGACAGGAACCCGGGAAAGCCGCTGAGTTCAGGTTCATTCCCGATCTGCCAGTAGGTCACGGGCGGCGTGGGATCCTCCCCAGGTGCCGGGAGTTTGGGACGATCCCACCAGTTGGAGATCGACTCGTAAACGCGGAGGTTTTCGCCGGTCAGGCTCGCCTCGTCGCCCTGGCGGTAATTGGGCAGAATGACGTTCGTGTAGCGCACCCAGTCGGCTGCAAGGCCTTCGGGATTGTCCGTCTGACAGATGAAAGTGCCGTCCTCGGGGTCTTTGTAACCCCCGCCGAACATGTTGGCCGTGACCAACGGCTGGGCCTGGTGATCCCGCGCATACTGGAGGAACTGAAGCGTCGTGAAGTGCCCCCCACGCAGCCCCCAGTTCGAGCCGCTCTCGATATCGCGCCAGTCGTAGGTGTCCGCGTCGAGCCCACCGGCCAGTCCGCGACCGCTCGCACCGGCGGTCAACTCCCAAATGGTTGTGTACTGGTCCTCGCGAATCAAACGATAGGGGTTCTGGCCGCGAACGCGGGGGCTAAAGGGGGTGCCCTCTGATAGGCCCACAAAGTGAACCGCACTCGGAGTCGTCGCCGTCGCCCCGGGCCCGTACGCGGAAGGACACTGGGATGTCGTACCGTCCCAGGCGCGGGCTTGGAAGGTGTACTGTGTATCCAATAACAAACCGGCCACCGTCGTCGTGGACCATTGCGAACGGGTTTGCCAGACGGGCTTCGAGCCCAGCGAGCCGTCCGCCTGCACATAGGCGCCGCCAGCCGGCGACGGGTCGACCCGAATGAGGTACTTATCCGTCCCCGAATCCGCAGGATCGATGCTTACATCGATCGTAGTGGGCATCACGTTCGAAACGATCGGCGCGGAAGGAGTGACTGCCGTGACGGAGCAGGTCGCACCGACGACGTCGAAGTCAGCGGGATTTTCGAGCCAGTCTGTCGTGGACGAAGCATTCCCGGCCCACGCGTCGGCCTTGTTGACCAACGGGTTGAACGCCCAGGCCGGCTTGGCGCGAAACGACCAGGTGACCGTGCGGCTGCCCGGCCCGCCCGTCGCGTTGCCGGAGGTGCTCGTCGTGCAGGCCAACGGTGTGATATAGGTCGTACCGCCCCAATCGCTGGTCATATAGCCCCATCGACCCCCGCCGTCAGCGTTCGCCAGCACCCATGTGCCGCCATACCGGGTAATCTCCGCATCGTTGATGCCCCAGGCCAGGTAACCCCGCCCGTAACTCGTATCCCACCCGGCATCCCGTCCCTGACTCAGGTTGAACATCGTGCGCACGTCGCGTATGGCGTCGTAGCCGCCGTTGTCACGGACCGTCATCGTGACGGTGTAGACCGTCGTGTCGTCGGCGTAGATCGTATCGCTGCTGACGGTCGGCCAGACTTCGACGATGGGCGCCGAAGCCCACACCGCAGGGGGCGCGACCGCTGTCAATGCCAACGTAACGATTGCTGACCAACCCGTGCCCTTCATAATCATGCCTCCCACTCTCCGAGGTTACCGAGCCCACCGCGACGCGAACTTCTCCCCCTTCTCACGCATTTCTCACGCATCGGAGTGCTGCCCGTCAAAAATCAGGCCTTATTCCCAACATTCTACCAGATTCGCATGTACCTAATCGAGTTTTCTGGCGTCGCTGTTTTGGAGCAAACGCCGTGCCACGGGCTATCTTGGGAATGCTTGTGTTCTTGGGGATGCTCGCGCTACGCAAAAGCCCACGGCAGGCCTGCCGTGGGCTTTATGGATGCGGATTCTCGGACGTCCCTATCGACGTCCCTATGCGACGCTTCTATGCAATGTACTCGTTGAACATGTTTTCGAGCATTTCCTGGCGACCGGACTGGATTTCCGGCTCGCCGTGTTCGAGCGTGTAGGCTTCGAGCTCCTCGAAGCCGGCCTGGCCTTTTTCGATCTTCTGGCCGAGCGGGCCCTCCCAGCCTTTGTAGCGGTCCTTGACGAATCCGGGCAGCTTGCCGTCCTCGATGATCCGTGCCGCGATCTTCAGGCCTCGGGCGAACGCGTCCATCCCGCCGACGTGCGCGTGGAACAGGTCGACCGCGTCGATCGACTGACGGCGGACCTTCGCGTCGAAGTTGAGGCCGCCCGTCGTGAACCCGCCGTAGCGCAGCAGCGTGTACATCGCCAGGGTCGTGTCGTACAGGTCGGTCGGGAACTGGTCGGTATCCCAGCCGAGCAGCAGATCGCCGCGGTTGGCGTCGACCGAACCGAGGATGCCGTTGGCGGCTGCGAACTCGAGCTCGTGGTGGAACGTATGGCCGGCCAACGTGCCGTGGTTCGCTTCGAGGTTAAGCTTGAGGTGATCGACGAGCCCGTACTTCTGAAGGAACGCGTAGCACGAGGCTGCGTCGAAGTCGTACTGGTGTTTCGTCGGCTCCTTGGGTTTGGGCTCGATGTAGAACTGCCCGCCGAAGCCGATCTTCTTCTTGTAATCGACAGCCATGTGCAGAAATCGGCCGAGATGGTCCAGCTCACGGCCCATGTCGGTGTTGAGCAGCGTGTCGTACCCTTCGCGCCCGCCCCAGAAGACGTACCCCTCCCCGCCGAGCTCGTGCGTGACTTCCATGGCCTTTTTGACCTGGGCAGCCGCGTGCGCGAAGACGGCCGGGCTCGGGTTCGTGGCCGCACCGGCCATGTACCGACGGTGCGAGAAGAGATTGGCCGTCCCCCACAGCAGCTTCACGCCCGTGTCCTTCTGGAGTTGGGCCGCCAGCTTCACGATCGTATCGAGTCGCTTGTTCGTCTCGGCCAGCGAGCCACCTTCCGGTGCGATGTCGCGGTCGTGGAAGCACCAGAAGCCCACGCCGAGCTTCGTGAAGAACTCGAACGCGGCCCGGAGCGTCATTTCGGCCGACTCCATCGGGTCGCTCGGCGCGTTGTAGTCGCGGATCATCGTACCCGGCCCGAACGGGTCGGCTCCGAGTCCCTTGAATGTGTGCCAGTAGCATACCGAAAACCGGAAATGCTCGGCCATCGTTTTGCCGGCGATCTTTTCGGAAGGGTTGTAATGCTTGAAGGACAGCGGGGTCGCACTGTCGGGGCCTTCATAGGCGATCTTGCTTACGCTGGGGAAAAACTCTTTCACAGCCAATGCTCCTGCTTTGTTGAAATCGGTGTCATAAGGCGTCGACAGCCTCATGGACCATCGAATCCCCCAGGCAGGCAGTTTTAATCGGCCGATGCGGGCGGGTCAACGCGCCGAGGCGGGTACGGCGGCGAGGGGATCGGGCACGCCGGCACGGACGAAGCCGACCGTGCGATCGGAGCAGCCCAGGCAACGCTGGCAGGGTGTTTCGTTGTCGGCGTAGCAGCTCCAGGTCCGATCGAAGGGCACCCCGAGCCGGCGCCCGAGTTTGACGATCTCGGGGCGATTCAGGTCGATCAGGGGCGTTTCGACGCGAATCTCCTGGCCCGGTGCTACCGCGTAGGCCAACATGAGATTACAGGCCTGTGCGAATTCGCGACGATGATCCGGGTAAAGCTGCGAAAGCGGGTAGCGCCCCGTCTGGTGGTCCGCGGCGATTCCGAGAATGATCCGCCGTGCCTTGAGGCTCGCGGCCCAGGCGGCAGCCACGCTCACCATCGCCGGCAACAGCCCCGTCGCAAAGGTGGACGGCGTCTTGCCCGTGAGCACTTCGGCGTCCTCGATCGAGAGCCGACGCGAAGCCCGCGCGTTGCCCCCGATGGCAGCCATGCAGGACAGCTCAGCCACGAGGGTGGGGTCAGCCTTGAAGTGATGCGTCATCGCCTCGAAGGCGATGAGCTCGCGTTCGGCACTGCGGTGGCCCCAGGCGACGTGCAGCCAGGCAAGCTGGCACTGCTCGCGCATGGCGGCAGCTGCCACGGCGCTGTTGATCCCCCCACTCATCAGGACGACGGCTCGATCCATGCGCAGAAGACCTCCTCTTTCGGGCTTATCGGCCAACGGAGCCCCCGGGATAAGAGTCCGTCACAGATACGGTCACTTTTATACGGGGTGGTACGGGTATCAGGGTGGCACGGGCACCAGGGTGGTACCGGAATCAGGGTGGTACGGGCGTCCTCGCCCGTCCGGGAATGCAATGTTGACGGGCAAGATGCCCGTCCCACCCGACAGAAGGTCTGTATGCAAAACAGGGTGGTACGGGCGTCCTCGCCCGTTTGTTAATCCTTGCGGCGCACGAAGGCAAAATCCCCAACGGCTGGACAATCCGCCCGGTCGGCCTCAGAATATCGGTCGATAACCTCCCGCAATGCATTTTTCGATCGGCGGCACACGCAGAAAGGAGACAACCTACCATGAACCTTGCTTTTGCAGCCGCTGACTGGTGGATTCTGCTGGTCTACGTTCTCATCGCGACCGTGCCGGGCTTCATCTGCCGCAAGTACGTTCACGGCCAGGACGACTTCCTGCTGGCCGGCCGCTCGCTGAGCGTCTTCCTGGCGACCGCGACGCTCACCGCCACCGAGATGGGCCTCATCACCGTCATGTACATGGCCGAGTTCGGATTCACGCATGGCCTGTCGGGCATGACGCTCGGGCTCATCGCCGGTGGCGCGACCCTGTTCGTCGGCCTGACCGGGTTCATGGTCCGAGGCCTGCGGGAGTCCGGCGTAACGACCGTGGCCGAGTACTACCAGAAGCGCTACGGGCCCGGCGTGCGGCTGCTCGGCGGTATCATCATCGCGACGGCTGGCATTTTGAACTACGGCGTGTTCCTCAAGATCGAGGCCGAGTTCGTCCGCATCATCACGCGCATGCCCGACACCTTCGCACTGCCCCTGCTGACCGGCGCGGGCGGCGAGCCGATCGAGTTCACCTCGATCCGCGTGGTCATGTCCGTGCTCGTCTGCATCGTCCTGCTCTACGTGCTGCTGGGCGGCATGGTGTCGGTCGTACTGACGGACTACGTGCAGTTCATCGTCCTGTCGCTGGGCATGGGCCTGACGACCTATTGGGTCTGGACGCATCCGGACGTCGGCGGCTTTTCGGGGATCCTCGAAGCGGTCAACGAACATCGGCCGGGCTACGGCATCAATCCGTTGGCACTCGAATCGACTGCCACCGGTCTGATCGGTATCGGCCTGG
>PWPN01000297.1 GCA_003557125.1 Phycisphaerae bacterium
CTTGAGTGCCAGCGCGTCGTTACGGATGAAGGCCTGGCGGTCGGGGTTCGCTGTGAACAGGGCCGGGTCCTGCAGCGGGATATCGAATAGTCGGCGACGGGCCACCAGGGCAGCGCATGCGACCTTGAGCTTCTCGATAACGGGCAGGTCGACTACGGGAAACAGGCCCGGCGCGATGAGCGTGACGCTCTGGACGCGATGGGGAATGTCGCAGCCGGCTGCGAGGGCGAGCTTTCCGCCCCAACTGACGCCGACGAGGTGAAACCGATCCAGGCCGGTCCGCACGTGGAGTACGTTGAAGCACTCGGCGACATCGCGCAGCCAGCGTTTCGCGGAACGGACGTGACCGCGGTCGGTCCGGTTGCGCCCGCTTCCTCGGCGATCGGGCATCAGGACGGCCAAGCCCGACTCGGCCAGTTGACGGGCCGAGGCTTCGAACCATTGGCTGTGCGATTGAATGCCGTGCAGGTAGAGGACCGCTCCGCGCGGCTCGGATGGCATCCAGCACCGCGCGTAGGCTTCGTATCCGTCCGAATAGTGAATGGACATGGATTCCACGTCGCACATAATGAATATGGTAAACCCTTGGCAAAGCCTTGCCAAATCGAAAACGGTACCGACGGCCCGGTCACCCGCTGCCCTGCGATTCGCTCCGGGTCGGCCCCATTGGTAAGATGCTCCGTGCCACGGGCACTGGAACAGCCCCCAGGGCATTGCCTGCCCTTCTTGCCCCGCAAAAAGGAGCCCGTCTCATGACCAAGGTCTATGCACTGGGATTGGACTTTGGGACCAACTCGGCCCGGGCCCTTATTGTGGATCCGACCAACGGCAGAGAGATCGCCACAGCCGTCGCCCATTACCCCAGCGGCCAGGATGGCATCCTGCTGGACCCGAACGACCCGAATCTCGCCCGACAGGATCCGATGGACTGGCTCAAAGCGATGATCCAGTGCACGCGCGAGGCACTGTAAGAGGCCCTGAAGGTGCGCGGATTCGAGGCGGAAGATATCGTGGGCATCGGGATCGACGCCACTGCCAGCACGCCCCTGCCGGTCGACGCCGAGGGTGTGCCGCTTTCGGAACAGAAAGATTTCGCGGGCGACCTGAACGCGATGGCATGGCTCTGGAAGGACCACACCGCGTATGCCGAGGCGCAGGAGATCACCGACGCCGCCGCCCGCCATCGCCCCGAATACCTGGCCAAATGCGGGGGAATCTACAGCAGCGAATGGTTCTGGTCCAAGGCGCTGCATTGCCTGCGCGTCGCGCCGCAGGTGATCGAGGCCGCAGCCTCGTGGGTCGAGCAGTCGGACTTTCTGCCGGCTGTGCTCACCGGCAACAGGCAGCCGGCCACGTGGAAACGCAACGTCTGTGCTGCCGGCCATAAAGCGATGTACCACGCGAGTTGGTCGCTGCCGGATGCCGGGTTCCTGGCTTCCATCGACCCGCGGCTGGGCGAGCTGCGCCGGCACAAGACGTACGAGAAAGCCTACCCGTCATCGCAAAAGGCCGGCGGGCTGTCGGCGCACTGGGCCAAAAGTCTCGGCCTTGCCGAAGGCACGCCGGTCGCGGTCGGCGCGATCGATGCACACCTCGGAGCCGTCGGGGCGGGGATCAAGTGCGGCTCGCTCGTGAAAATCCTGGGCACGAGCTCCTGCGACATGATGATCCACCCGAACACGCAACCCCTGGCCGACATCCCCGGGCTCTGCGGGATCGTGGACGGTTCGATCGTGCCGGGCTTCTTCGGCATGGAGGCGGGCCAGTCGGCCGTCGGCGACATCTTCAACTGGTTCGTGAACCATTTCGACAAGGGCCAACGCGCGCACGAAACGCTCTCAGCCGAGGCAGCCGACCTGCGACCGGGTCAGAGCGGCCTGCTCGCGCTCGACTGGAACAACGGCAACCGCTGCGTGCTCGTCGATCCGCGCCTGACGGGCCTGCTCGTCGGCCAGACGCTCCACACGAGCCGCGCGGAAGTCTACCGCGCGCTCATCGAGGGCAGCGCGTTCGGCGCGCGGGTCATCATCGAGCGGTTCGAAGAGCATGGCGTGCCCGTCGAGGAGGTCGTCAACTGTGGCGGGATCGCGGAGAAAAGCCCGCTCGTCATGCAGATCTACGCGGATGTCACCGGCCGACCCATGCGGCTGAGCCGTTCGGCCCAGACCTGCGCGCTGGGGGCAGCGATCTTCGGGGCGGTCGTCGCAGGTGCCGAGGCGGGCGGCTACGAAACCGTCACGGAGGCCCAGGCGCACATGACCGGCGTCAAATCGAAAGTCTATCAACCGGACCCGGCCGCCCATGCCACGTACGACACACTCTTCGCCCTCTACCGCCAACTGCACGACGCCTTCGGCACGGAGCACTACCAAGGCTCGTTGGCCAACGTGATGAAGGACCTGCTCGCCCTGCGCGACCAGGCCCGCGGTATCGGGGGGTAGCACCAACCCGGCTCGCAGGATTGGAGGGCAGCACTTCGGATGTGCCATATGAATGGCACTGGTTAGGTGGTACGGGCGTCCCGCCCGTTGCGGGTTTGCAGTGCGGGCACACATGACGGGCAAGATGCCCGTCCCACCCGGCAGGAGCCAGTTTACGCAGGTTGGAAATGGGCAATTTTGCTGTTGGGCGTCGCTGGAATACCATAGCCAGTTGTTTCGCGCCGCCCGCGCGGCGACACTCGCACGGTTCCTGTGGAGCGTTGTTCATGATCCTCAACAACCGCCTTACGCGTACCGCACTCTGCGCAACCGCGACCCTGCTCGTACTGGGCGCGGGAGACTCACAGCCATGCAAAGCCGACACGACGGGTGACAAGGAGCCTGAAGTGACCATGCCCAGAGAAACACCGGAGCAGAGAGATCGGCGGATGGCCTGGTGGCGCGAGGCCAAGTACGGCATGTTTATCCACTGGGGCGTCTATGCCGTGCCCGCCGGCACCTACCAGGGACGCCAGCTCCCACAGGCCGGCGAATGGATCATGCGGATGGCAAAGATTCCGGTAGCCGAGTACCGCGCCTACGCCGAGCAGTTCAACCCGGTCAAGTACGACCCCGAGGCATGGGTGCGACTCGCCAAAGAGGCCGGCATGAAGTACATCGTCATCACGGCCAAGCATCACGACGGCTTCGCGCTCTATCCCACGGAAGTTTCCGACTGGAACGTCGTGGACGCGACGCCTTATGGCAAGGACCTCATCGGCCCGCTGGCAGAGGCGGCCCGCAAGGCAGGCCTTAAGTTCGGGCTCTACTACTCGCAGTCCCAGGACTGGGTCCATCCCGGCGGGCACAAGGCGGACTACCCCGAAGGCGACGGCTGGGACGACGCGCACAAGGGCGACTACGACGCGTACCTCGAAACGATCGCCGTCCCGCAGACGCGGGAAATCCTGACGCGCTACAGGCCGGACATCCTGTGGTGGGACACGCCGGCGTGGATGACCCCGGAGCGCACGCAGCCTTTCTACGAACTGATGGCCTCAAACCCGGACCTGATCACCAACGATCGGCTTGGGGATGACCGTGCCGGCGACACGGGCACGCCCGAACAGTACATCCCGGAAGCGGGCTTCGCGGATCGAGACTGGGAAACGTGCATGACGATGAACGATACGTGGGGCTACAAGAGCGACGACGACAACTGGAAACCGGTCGAGGTGCTGCTGTTCAATCTCGTGGACATCGTCAGCAAGGGAGGCAATTACCTTCTCAACGTCGGACCGACAGCTGACGGCGTCATCCCCGAGCCGAGCGTCGAGCGTCTTCGGGCGATCGGGCGTTGGCTCGAAGTCAACGGCGAATCCATCTACGGCGCGGGGCCGACTCCCAGCGGCACGTGGCCTTTCCGATGCACGCGCAAGCCGGGCAAACTCTTCCTGCACCTTTTCGAGTGGCCCGAGGACGGGCGACTGGTCATTCCGGGGCTGAAAAACAAGATTCAGACCGCGTACCTGCTGGCTGACCCGGACCGTCGGGCGCTGGAGGTGCGGGGTGGTAGCGACGGCCCCATCGTGCATCTGCCCTCCGAGCGACCCGACCCGATCAACAGCGTGGTCGTCCTGGAGATCGAGGGCGAGCCGATGGTAGCCGAATAGCCGCCTGATCGTATGGCACCTACGGGCATGCGATCTGTGAGCATATACGATCCACGACAGTCGTGTCTCTCGTTACCGTCTGTTGCTTGCCGTCTGCAAATTACCCCGGCCCAGTCAATGTCATCGTGAAGCGCGCATCTTGATCGCGAAAAAGAGGTGAGGGTAAGCCGGGCAAGGTCTGTCCGAGCGATTTTGCCATGGGGCCGCGATGGGGTACCATGGGTTCCCTGAACGTTTCGTGCCGCTCGCCTTGCGGTGGCGACGACCCCCGGGCTGGGGGTTTTGCCACCCGATCCGCCGCTGATTAAGGGAAAGCGATTCATGCTCATGAAAAGCCGTCTCGTACGTTCTGCCCTGTGCGTGACCGCACTCCCGCTCGTGCTGCCGGCCGTCGCTGGGCCACGGCCCGGCATGGCTGCGGCACCTGTGGGTCAGCAGCCTGAGGTAGCATTACGCAGTGAAACCGAGGAGCAGAGAGACGAGCGGATGGCCTGGTGGCGCGAGGCCAGGTACGGCATGTTCATCCACTGGGGGCTCTACGCGATCCCGGCCGGCGTCTGGAACGACCAGCCTGTCGGGGGGATCGGCGAGTGGATCATGGATTACGCATTCATCCCCGTCGAGGAATACCGGACGCTGGCACCGCAGTTCAACCCGGTCCACTACGACCCGGCCGAATGGGCCCGGCTGGCCCACGAAGCCGGCATGAAATACCTGGTCATCACAGCCAAGCACCATGACGGGTTCTGCCTGTTCGAAACCCAGGCCACCGACTGGAACGTGGTCGATGCGACGCCTTACGGCCGAGACCTGCTCAAACCCCTGGCCGAGGAATGCCGAAAGCTGGGCATCCGGTTCTGCGTGTACTATTCGATCATGGACTGGCACCACCCGTCGCAGAAGCCGGGCAGCGAAAGGCGTTACAACCCGACGAAGATGCGCGAAGGCCGAAAGGATGAGTACGTCGCGTACATGAAGAAACAACTCCGCGAACTGATCGAGCTGACCGACCCGGAACTGTTGTGGTTCGACGGCGAATGGCCCGCATGGTGGGAAGAGTCGGACGGGCGGGATCTCTACAATTATCTGCTCGACCTGAAGCCGTCGTTGATCATCAACAACCGGATCGGTAAGGGCCGCAGGGGCATGGAAGGGTTCAGCCGCGACGACCAGGAATACGCAGGCGACTTCGGCACGCCCGAAAAGCAGATCCCGGCCACCGGGTTGCCGGGCGTGGACTGGGAATCCTGCATGACGATGAACGACACGTGGGGCTACAAGAGCGACGACCATAACTGGAAGTCGGTCGAACGGCTGCTGTTCCAACTCGTGGACAGCGTCAGCAAGGGCGGCAATTATCTGCTCAACGTGGGGCCCAAGGCTGACGGCAGAATCCCTGAGCCGAGCGTCGAGCGCCTGCGGGCGATCGGACGGTGGCTCGACGTCAACGGCGAATCGATCTACGGTGCGGGCCCGACGCCCGGCGGCA
>PWPN01000039.1 GCA_003557125.1 Phycisphaerae bacterium
CCACGGTCATCTCGGAGGGCTCGGCCTTGAGCCGCCGATTGAGCCGGTGCAGCGCTTCGATGAACAGATCGAAACCCTTGTTGCGGAACTCGTAGCGCCCGGCACAGAAAAGGTAGAGCGTCTTATCGAGATCGAAAGTATAACTCGAAAAGAAATGCCCCATGACGAATTCATGAATGAGCTGCTTGCAGCGCCGATGGTGGTTTTGAAACTCGTAGGGGGCGGCGAAGCGCTCCACGTTCAGCCCGTTGGGAACGAGCACGTCCGGCTGGCGCCCAAGGAACTGCCGAGCTTCCATGGCCGTAATGCCGGAAACGGTCGTAAAGACGTCGGCGGCATGAGCCGCAGCCTTTTCGATGAGGAAGCGATGCTCGAAGCCATGCTCCCGTGCGACCGCATGGCCGTCGATTTCCGCGAGATGGTCGTACAGATTCGCGTTGGCTGCACTGAGGCTGCGACCGACAAGCGTCGCATGCGTCGTAAACACCGTGGGGAAGCGTACCCCGCGATGCGCGAGCAGCGGAAGCGCCAAGGCGCTTTGCCATTCGTGGAAGTGGGCGAGCATCGGCTTGGTGCCGAGCCGTTTCCGGCAACAGGCCAACAGGTCGGCGGTGATGAACCCGAAGGCGACGAGATCGTTCAACTCGCCGTCGTGTTCGGGCGTGCCGATGCCCAGATCGCGCCAGAGGTAATATTTCAGCTCCCCGAGCCGCTCGTAGATCGATGCGGTATGAACGAGGATGACCCGAGGCCGACCGTCGATCAGCCAACGACCGACGTGCGCCCGAATGCCCATCGCCTCGAGGTCGGCCACGAGTTCCGCGAACAGGCCGACCGGTTCTTCGGGCTCGAACTCGATGGCAGCGGTCTCCGGCCGATAAGGTCCGATAAGCGTATACGCATCCCCCCACCGCCGCACCGCAGCCGGCGCCTTGCTGCGCAGGACCGTATAGATCCCGCCCGCTTGCGCGCAGATCTCCCAGGAAACTTCGAACAGCAGCGCCGGGTCGACCGACTCTTCCTGCGGAAGGTTCGCCCCGGGTTGCGGTTGATCGCCGGATGTCGGAATACCCTGTAAACCTTGGCCCATCGTTGCCTCGCATCGGATCACGCGACGTGAATACGACAAGTTGCGCGCTGCGCACGGCTCCGATCGAGCCCGACTCCACTTCCGTGAAGCCGGGCCTGCCTACGGACCTCGACGGTGTCGGTTATAAACGTTAGCGTTGCCCGCCCAAGGATTCAAGCAGGGTGACCGCTTCGCGGATGTCGGCCACGCGTTGATCGCCGGCTTCCCGCTCGATCATCAGCGGGCCCGCATACCCTTGCGCCTTGAGCTTGCTGACCACGCGGGGAATGTCCGCCTGCCCCGTGCCCAGCACGACGTCTTCGCCCCACTTCTCGCCCGGCGCATCGGACCAGGTGCCGTCTTTCATGTGGACGTGGACGACGTGGTCCTTGAGCAGTTCGAGCGCCTCGACGGGTTCGCCCACGCCGTAGAGGATCATGTTGGCCGGGTCGAAGTTGATCCCGATGTTGGGCTCACCGACGGCATCGATGAACGCCAGCAGATTCTCGGCCGTCTCCTGGCCGGTCTCCATGACAAGCGTCACACCCAGCTCGCCCAGCCCCTTGCAAATCGACCGTACCCGGTCGCACATGACGGTGTAACGCTCGTCGGCCGTATCGTGCGGCACGAAGCCCACGTGAACGCTGAGATACTTGACGCCGAGCTGGCTGGTGACTCGGCCCACGGCCATGGTCTTTTCGCGACGAAGATCCCAGTCGGCATCGACGACGTACCCCCCCGTCTCGGAGATCCGCGCGATGCTCGAATAATCCTCGCCCTCGAATCCGACAGCCGTGGCCGTCACCGTCAGGCCTGTGGCACGGACGAGTTCGACCGTCTCGACAGGCACGTCGCTCCCACCGCCCATGAAGCCCAGTTGGATGCAACGCAAACTCAAATCGTTCTTGACGACGTCCAAAGTCTCGCGAAGATTCGGAATCGCCAACGCCCACGTGCATACGCCGATCTGCACTGGTGCCATGTGTACTCCTCGCCTAGGGTAAAAGGCCTCTCGATGATCCTCACGTACGAATCCCGCTCCCGCCGCTCATCGTGCGCCGGCGGAGCTGGCCGCAGGCGGCCTCGATGTCCAGGCCGCGGCTTCGACGAATGTGCGCATTGACGCCTCGCTCCCGGAGCCGTTCGAGGAACCGGTGCGACGCATAGCTCGAGGGCCTTTCGTAAGGAAGGCCCGCAACAGGGTTATAGCGG
This sequence comes from Phycisphaerae bacterium, assembly GCA_003557125.1. Taxonomy (GTDB): domain Bacteria; phylum Planctomycetota; class Phycisphaerae; order UBA1845; family PWPN01; genus PWPN01. The sequence goes on from PWPN01000039.1 coordinate 2,282, forward strand.
ATGAGATTAACATTGCAACGCATTTTGCGACAGACCTTCACGAGCTGCTGTGCGTGCTCGGGCTGATCGTTCACGCCGGCCAGCAGGAGATATTCGATCGTCACCTCGCGGCCCGTCCGATTGAAATAGGATCGGCCCGCCTCGATAAGCGCATCGAGACGGACGCGCTGGGCCCACGGGATCAGCTGCGCACGCAACTCGTCGGTCGGCGCGTGCAACGAGATGGCCAGGTTGATCTGAAGCTTTTCATCGGCGAGTCGCCGCATCGGGCCGGGCAGGCCGACCGTGCTGACCGTGATATGGCGGGCCGCCAGGTTGAAGCCCCAATCGGCATTGAGAGTCCGGATCGCGCGGACGACATTGTTGTAATTGGCCAGCGGCTCGCCGAGTCCCATAAAAACGACGTGACTCAAGCGTGCCGGGCGAAGGTTGCGCGGCCCGTCGGGCGAAGGGCTCTCCAGCTTTTCGGGGGGCGCGGGCGATTGGCCGCCGGACTCGGCCAGTTCGCGGATCCAGGCGACCTGTTCGACGATCTCGCCGGCTGTCAGTTGCCGATCGAACCCGCCCAATCCGCTCGCGCAGAACGTGCAGCCGACCGGGCAACCGACCTGGCTGGAGATGCAGGCGGTTCGCCGTCGGCCGTCGGAGAGCAGGACGCATTCGCTCGTCGCGCCATCCGGCCAACGGAGCAGCAGCTTGATCGTCCCGTCCTGGGCGACTCGGCGGCCGACCTCGCTGGCCGAGCGGATGGTCCAGTGCTCCGACCAGGCGGCACGCAAATCGCGCGGAAGGTTGGTCATCCGATCGAATTCGAGTACGCCCTTGCGGTAGATCCACTCGAAAACCTGACGCGCACGGTAGGCGGGCTCGCCTCGCTGGCGGCAAAGGGCCTCGAAGTCCTCGGGCGATACGTTCAACAGATGCTCGTGGGGCGCTGCCGTTTCCATCGGACACCTATTGTAGGGATCGAGCCCGAACCCTGCGATCCGCGGCGTCGAATCGCGTCGGAGGCCCATGAAAATGCTGCACGACAAGAGTGACCGTGCAGCAGTAAGGATATTTCGCGGTACGTTTTCATCATCAGCAATGGGCATCGAGAGGCTACGCGCTTCGACCGCACAGGGGTATACTGCCTTGGCCGACTCGATCCGGGCCGGGCACGATTTACATTTTCGCATGGTGAGGATCTGCACGATGGCACTTTTCTGCGGCATCGACATCGGGACGTCCGCCACCAAGACCCTGCTGTGCACCGCTCGCGGACGGGTACTGGCCACGGCGGCGGCCGAGTATCCCGTCCACACGCCCCGCGCGGGCTGGTCCGAGCAGGATCCGGAGGACTGGTGGCAGGCGACGATCAAGACGATCGCCGCGGTCTGCCGCAAAGCAAAAAAGAAACCGTCCCAGATCACCGCCATCGGGCTCTCCGGGCAGATGCATGGCAGCGTCTTCGTCGACAAGAAAGGCCGATCGCTTCGGCCCGCGCTGCTGTGGAACGACCAGCGCACCGCCAAACAATGCGCAGAGATCGAGAAGCGGGCCGGCGGTCGCAAGAAACTCATCGAGATGGTCTCCAACGTCGCCCTGACCGGATTCACCGCGCCCAAGATTCTCTGGGTCCGCGAAAACGATCCGCGAACCTACGGCAAAACGAGCAAGATCCTTCTGCCCAAGGATTACATCCGCCTGCGGCTGACCGACACCTATGCGACCGAAGTCAGCGACGCGTCAGGAACGCTCCTGCTGGACGTGAAAAAACGCGCGTGGCACCGCACGCTGCTCGCCAAGCTCGACATCGACGCGGACCTGATGCCGCCCGTCCACGAGTCGGCCGACGTGACGGGGACCGTCTCGAAGGAGGCAGCCAGTCTCACCGGACTGAAGGCCGGCACGCCCGTGGTCGGCGGCGCGGGCGATCAGCCGGCCGGCGCGGTCGGCAACGGCATCGTCCGTGCCGGAATCGTCTCGGCCACCCTGGGGACCAGCGGCGTCGTTTTCGCGCACAGCGATCAGCCCGTCCCTAACGAGCAGGGCAATCTCCAGTCGTTCTGCCATGCCGTGCCCGGCGCATGGTGCGTTTTCGGATGCATGCTGTCGGCCGGCGGTTCGCTCCAGTGGCTGCGCAACGCGCTGTGGGCCGACGAGGTGCGAGCGGCTGCCAAGGCCAAGCGCGATCCCGGTTCGCTCTATCCGCGTCTCATCGCCGAGGCAGCGACAGCCCCAGCCGGTTGCGAGTCGCTGCTGTTCCTGCCCTATCTGACGGGCGAACGCTGCCCCTACCCGGACCCGAACGCACGGGGCGGCTGGGTCGGCCTGACGGTACGCCACAGCCGACCGCACATGGTCCGATCCGTACTCGAAGGGATCACCTTCGGGATGCGCGACCAGATCGAACTCATGCGCGCCGGCGGGCTCAAGATTCGACAGGTCCGCGCCAGCGGCGGCGGGGCTGCCAGCGACTTCTGGCGGCAGATGCAGGCGGACATGTACCACGCCGACGTGGTCACCGTGAACACGCAGGAAGGCGGCGCACTGGGCGTTGCGCTACTGGCGGCCGTCGGCGCCGGCGAATACGCCAGCGTGCCGGAAGCCTGCCAGGAGGCTATCCGCGTCAACACGACGTGCAAGCCCGATCGCAAAACCGCCCGCATCTACGACCGGCTCTATCCGCTTTACCGTTCGCTCTACCAGAACCTCCGCACGGACTTCGCCGCCCTGGCCAAGTGCGAGTGAGGCAGACGTCGCACGGCTTGCGGGACGAGGTAAGGGGCAGGTGATTTCCTTGGGGAGACGGTGCAGTGAGCGAGTACGAATCCGTTCGACGCGAGGCCTGCCGGTGGGTGCGAGATGCCTGCGCGGTCGCCCGCAGTCACTTCGGCCGCACGACGGCTTCGGCCAAGGCCGACGCGTCGCCCGTCACCGAGGCCGACCACGCCGTCCAGGATGCTCTCCAGGATACCATCGCACGGACTTTTCCGGGCGATGCCGTCGTCACCGAAGAAACGCAGCAACGGCCCGGCCGTCATGCCCGACTCGCCGCAGCCACGCGCTGCTGGGTCATCGACCCGATCGACGGAACGCGCAACTACGCCCGATCGATCCCGGTCTTCAGCATTTCGCTGGCCCTTCTGGAAGGGGGTCGCCCCGTGGTGGGCGTCGTGGCCGATCCGATCTCGGAGCATGTCTGGTCCGCATCGAAGGGTGCGGGCCTCTGGCGGGACCATGTGCGCTATGCACCGTCGACCGCGTCCTCGGCCACAGGCTGGCTCATCGCGGCGCCCTCCGG
>PWPN01000024.1 GCA_003557125.1 Phycisphaerae bacterium
CCGTCACGCGAAAGAGGCCTGAGTGCTACCTTAAGGATTAAGTCACGGGGTATCAGCCTCATCGATCCGATCTGTAATGCGTTCCTTCCTCAAGCCATCGGCCGTGATGCCGATGGCTTTGTCTTAAAATGTGATTCCCGCTCTACTCCGCGAAACCTGGGCAGGCCAAGCCATGACCAAGGTTCGACCCATCTGGCCGGGCATAAGGTCACACCAGGTCGGCCTCATTAATCCCCATCCCGCCGCAGGGCCATCTGCCCTTGCCGCGCGTTGTCGATCGAGAGGAACAGAAGCCGGGCCGACTCCTGGCCCGCGTGGAAGCCGGTTGAGTTTTCCGAGACCACGAAATCCAGATAAAACTGTGCGTGCCGTTGCCTGTGACGGGCCTCGGCAAGATCTTCATCCGACCAGCCGGCCTCCACGGCCTCACGGATATCGTCAATGAGATCCATGAGAGCATCCAGGGCTGCGTTGCGCATCTCGTAGGTGCGCTCCTGGATCCGTTCGGCACGCGCGAGCAACTCAGCCTCGGAATCCCCGTGGCAGGTCTGACAGGCCTGGGCGATATTCAACAGCGGGCTGCGGATATGATGCTCGCTGACCTTCATGGCGCCGACGCGCACGAAGGGCACATGGCAATCCGAGCAGGAGACGCCGGCCTGGCTGTGGGCCCCCTGGCTCCACAATTCGAATTCCGGATGCTGGACCTTGAGCACCTTCGCACCCGTCTCGGCATGGACCCAGTCGTGGAACCCGATCTCGTCGAAATATTCGAGCATTTCATCGGCGCGGAGCCCCTTGGCCCAAGGGAACGTCAGGCGGTTATCCTCGCCTTTGAAATAATACTCCACGTGGCATTGGGCACAGACGTAACTGCGCATCTCCTGGCGCGTGGCCATGACGTTCACGTCGTAGTCCTCGATGCCCTGCGTAGCCTTGTACGTACGGATGCCTTCGATAAACGCCGGCCGGGTGATGCGAAGCCGCATGGTCTCCGGATCGTGGCAATCGATGCAGGTCACGGGGTGCGTCACGTGTTGACGCGCCTCTTCGAAAGTCATCCGGTTCATCTTCTCGAAGCCGGCGAACAGATCGCCCTCGCCGAGTTCCATGAAGGGCACGTACGCGGACGAGTGACAGTTGAGGCAGGTGCCCGGTTGAGCGGCATACTTCTGACGGGCTGTGAACGTCGCGTCATCGAGCATATAGGCATGTCCGCGTGCTTCGCGATAATCTTCCGCGAACGCGTAGCCCGCCCACATCCGGCTTAAACGAGGGTCCGCATCACGTTTCGAGCGAGGGACGAACGACCGGGGGTCGTCCTCGGTCGGGGTGCGCGGCACCGCCTCGCTACCCCCGAATCGCGTCGGCACCATCTCGGCGGTTCGCTTATAACCATCGTACTGCAACGGGAAATTCAGACCCCAGACGGATGGGTCCTCCGTCGTTTCGTCGAGTTCGGCGACGAGAAAGAACGGCTGGCGCGCTTCCTGCTTCTGCCCGAAAATGATCACGAGCAGCGCAGCGAATGCGAAGCTGGCTACGGCCGCCGCCACTGCCACGAGCACGACCTTCCACCCGAGACGGTACGCGCCATTCGATGGCCGATCGTTTTCCTTACGCACTTCAGTCATGATAAACCTCTTGCTCAGTTCGGATGCCCGACGTTCCGATGGCATTGGATGCACGACAACGGTTCGGACCCGGCACCGGGATGATCGATCATCCAGACCATATCTTCATGGCAGCGTCGACAGGCAGCCTCCGTGACGCGCACGTTCCGCTGCGTGATGCGTATCGGCTCGTGAAACCAGCCCGAGACGAACGCCGCCGAATGATGGAGGCCGTTGATCCCCTTCGTGTAGTATTTTCCCAGAAAATCGTCCGGCGCATGGCAGTCGTTGCACACAGCCACGCGCTGGTGGCTCGATTTCGCCCAGGCATCGAGATGCCCCTGCATGATATGGCAGTTCGCACAGGCGTTGGGATCATCGGTCATGTAGGACAATCCCTCAGCGTAGATGAACGTGAAACTGCCGATGCCCACAGCCGCGCCCACCAGCGCACCCGCAAGCACGGCCCCCGCCACCACGGCCCGTCGTGTTGCCCGATTCCCCAACGTTCCTCTCCTCCCGCGCATGAACGTGATCCGGTGTGCTGGCAGGTTAAAGCGAATCCGCTATTTATTCCACTACATCTCTTTTAGCCACGATGATCGAGCGTACGAATCATTGGAAGGTGGAATTTCAGTGTAAAGTCATAGCGAAGTCAAGATGTTGAAAGGCTTTAACAAGGAATACTTCATTGCGATGATCATGATATGGCATCCAGTGAAACGTGGATGCATTCTTTGTCACTGCTCCTTGTCCGAATATCGCGACATTGCCCTTGAATCGGCACACAAGTCCCATTACTGCGACGATCCAAATCGGCAAGCAGCGATGCGCGGATCAACGGGGACCGCTCCTTACGGGCGCAGCTCGGAATGAGATATCACGCTCGCTCTCAAAAGATCATTTCCAACCGGACACCGGCGACGATCGCATCTCGGCCGTCGCCGCCGGGATTGACGATGTACTGGACGTCCGGCTTGATGCTGAAAAACGGTGTCAGCTGAACCTTGTGGAAAAGCTCGATAGCCGTCTCGGAGTGGCGCGACTCGAGCGACTGGATGCGACCGCTGAGGTGGGCATGAAAGACGCCCAGGCCCGTCACGTCCGCGTCGCGTGTAGGAATCAGTCCGGTGTATTGGCCGCCGAAACCATAGAACTGGCTGATCTCGTTGTAGGCTGACGGAGCCCATCCGAATTTGAGGAATACTCCCAGCCCCTGCGTATCGTCCTCGACGTCGGGGTTCTCTCGGTAGACGAGCTGGTCGGCGCTCCCGTAGAGGCCTGCGTTGCCGCGGCGCGTACGGGACCGCCAGTCGAAACGACTTCTTGGGATGACCTCCCATTCGCCGCTGTGATACCATCCGCCCACGCGGTAAGTGCCGGGCAGCACCTGTTGCCCCAAAGTAAAGCTGGGGCGAAGTCCGGTTTCAAAGAGCGTGACCGAATGGTTGGGTCCGTGAAACGCGGTATCGAATCCCGTACGACTTCCCTTGGCGTTGGCGTCAAACACCCCGGCTGCCGCGTAAACCCAGTCGAACGGCTCGACGAGGACTGCCGCCCCCATGGCCGGGTCCGGGTATTGTGGGATCGGCATGATCGGCTTCAGGCCGGCCGAGCTGTTAATGAACTCCAGCGCGTACTCGACGACGCCGAAGTCCGCGTTCGCATCCATCTTGCCGAGTTTAAAACGCAGTCGGTCTTCGAAAAGCGAATGCTGATACCAGTACTCCGCCAGCTGTGTGCGCGGGTCGGAGGCGTTGCTGTTCAACCCCTGAAGGTCGCCGACGTGCCGTGCGCTGATGTCCCGCCCGTGGATTTCCTGGAAGTTCAGGAAAAACGTCCCGCCCTCCCAGAGATCGGCCTTGGCTGTGTCCACCGTCAGGGCAAGGATGAACAACCCGGTGTAGGCGCCGGCGTTGCTCGTATTGAGGCCGCCGCGAAGGTTGTAAAAGTAGTCCGCCTCGTAGCTGGCCTCCAGCGTAAAGCCATGATCCTCAAGAAACGGGCGAACCCCCATCCAGTCGCCCGTAGCGCGTTTCCACCGAGGCCAATACCGCAAGTCGATATCCATCGGACGCGCTTCGTCGCTATCGGAAACAATGTCCGGGGACGCAGTATCCATGGTCTCCATGGGCTCAAGAGGATCTGCATCCTCTTGCGGATAGTTCTGAGCCGACCGGGTCTCGACGGACGGGGAGGCAGCTTCGGACAGCGCGTTCGTCCGCGGAACCTCGGACAGCACTACCGAAGAGCAGGCCAGGAGGCATATACCCCATCCCTCCCAGTTCCCCAACATTGGCATAAATTCTCTCCAAACCCTCATTATCTACAACGGAATATAAGCTGTATGTTAAAAAGAACGAACGATCTTGCGCTTGCTTCACGCACAAGAACTACTTAACTGCTTGTATAAGTTAAGGTTGATACGGTTGCCACATGGTAATCCGCAACCAAGCGATCCGCAACGGAGCAGGTGGCGGAAATACGCACTTCTGTCCGCAATTCGCGCCCCATGGTTCAGAAAGTTACACAATCATCATTGGCACCCTTGCCCTCCGATGACCGGTTTGCTATGGTTACTCGTGGTAGAGCTTTAAAGTCGGTCGTTCACAGTTGGAACGGGTTGGGGGCCGGAGATGTCCAACGTGATCATGGTCATCGCGCCGTACCGGTACGAAGGTACGTGGGTTTTCGACGACCCGGTCGTGGGCCTGAGCCGCGAGCCGTTCGTGGCCGGCATGCCTGAAATGATCGACGAACTCGTACGCACGATCCCCGATGCCCACGAAGGGTTTCGGCTCACATTTGCAGCCACGCCGTTTCCAGGCTACCAGTTGGTGCTCACACGCGACCGCGAGGAGACGGGCGGCTGGTGGTACCGCTCGCATGATGCGAAACGTGAAGGCTGGCTCTGCCCCGTATTGAATAAATACTTCAAGCTTGCACCTCCAACGATCTATGTCCGGGCGGACTCGCGCGATTGAGCGCAGGTCCTTATTTACGTGAGGCATACAACTTAGGACCCGTTGCGCGTGGCCCCCGATTCAGGACATCACGGCTCCGCCCCGACGTGGTGGGCAGGACGCCCATGGCAGTCCTTAGCTCCGATACGTCGCCATTCAGCCGTCCCTCTCGGGCTCCATGCGGCCCCTGGTCACATGGAACCGCCGCTCCGCGTGCTTCGGGCGTCACGATTTTCTACACTGGAGGGATATGGACCCGCAAGCGAGACGACACCTCGTGACCGCGTTGGCCGAGAAGGCAGGCCTGGCGTCTGTGGGGATCGCACCGGCTGGCCCCATCCCGCGCGCCGATTATTTCCGCCAATGGCTGGAGGCTGACCACCACGGCCGCATGGACTACCTGAACCGCACGCGCGCGCTGCGAACCGACGCCGGCAGCCTTCTGCCGGGCGCCCGCTCGATCATCGTCGTGGCCGATCCCTATGCGCCGACCGCCGATCCGTCTGCCCACCGCCCTGCCGACACGCCGCGCGGTCGGGTCGCGCGTTACGCCTGGGGCCGGGACTATCACCGCGTCCTGCGTCGGAAACTTCAGAAGCTGGCCGACCGGCTTCACGAAGCGATCGCCGAGCCCTTTGCGACGCGCGTGTGCGTGGACACAGCCCCGCTCATCGAGCGCGAGGCGGCAGCGGCGGCCGGTCTCGGCTGGATCGGCAAGAACACGATGGTCATCGATCGACAGAGGGGCTCTTATTTCTTTTTGGGCGCGATCGTCACGACGCTTGAAATCGAGACGTCCACGCCCGTGGCCGATCACTGCGGCACATGCACGCGCTGCCTCGACGCCTGTCCGACCGGCGCGCTCGTCGCCCCCTACCGCATGGACGCGCGCCGCTGCATCGCGTACCTGACGATCGAGCACCGCACCGCGATCGACCGGGAGCTGCAATCGACGATGGGCGA
>PWPN01000206.1 GCA_003557125.1 Phycisphaerae bacterium
CGCGTAACTCTATTATCAGAAAGACGTTACACCACAAGGAAATCGGGGGCTATAATCCTGCTACGATATGAATGGGATCCGGCTAGTCCGCAAATCCGTCATGGAAAGCAAGGAAGGAGCAAGCCATGAACCTTCTCGACCAGCTACGCGAGATGACGACCGTCGTAGCCGATACGGGCGAGATCGAAGCGATCCGCAAGCATAAGCCGCAGGATGCCACGACAAACCCATCGCTGCTCTACAAAGCGGTCAGCAACGGCGCCTATCGCCACCTTGTCGATGAGGCGATCGAGTTCGGCCGATCGGCCCAGGGCGGCTCCGAGAAACAGCTTGAAGCCTGCCTCGACAAGCTCTTCGTCAACTTCGGCACCGAGATCCTCAAAATCATCCCGGGCCGCGTCTCGACAGAGGTGGACGCGCGTCTCTCCTTCGACATTGACGGCACGGTTCGCAAGGCAGAGCGTTTCATCGAGCTTTACGGGCAGGAGGGCATCGGCCCCGAACGCGTCCTCATCAAGGTCGCCTCGACGTGGGAAGGAGTCCTGGCTGCCCAGCGGCTCGAACGCTCCGGCATTCACTGCAACATGACGCTTCAGTTCAGCTTCCCGCAGGCAGCCGCATGCGCGGACGCAGGTGTCACGCTCGTCTCGCCGTTCGTGGGCCGTGTCTACGACTGGTACAAAAAGGACCGGAACGTCGACGACATCCCGCCCGAAGAAGATCCCGGGGTCCAGCTCGTGCGGCGCATCCATGCCTATTACAAGCAGCACAACTATCCGTCCCAAGTCATGGGCGCCAGCTTCCGGCACGTGGGGCAGGTGCTTGCTTTGGCGGGCTGCGACCTGCTGACCATTTCACCGAAACTGCTCGAGGAGCTTTCCACGATGCAGGGTCGGCTCGAACGGAAGCTTTCACCCGACGCCGGCGGCTTCGAGAAGATCGCGCGCGTCCGACTCGACGAGGATTCCTTCCGGTGGCAGGTGAACGAGGACCCGATGGCTACGGAGAAACTGGCCGAGGGCATCCGCAAATTCAGAGCCGACCTGCTCAAACTCGCCGAGCGCGTCGAGGAGCTCATGAAGACGCCGGCAACCGCCTCGCGGTGACGCCGCATCGTCTGCTTATACCTCGAAGCGCGGGAATGATCTCCGCTCCCCCAAAGCCCACGGCAGGCCTGCCGTGGGCTTTTTGCACACGCACCATTCTGAGCACACCTTTTTGGACACGCACCATCAGGGCGCACATACCCCTTGCGCAGGGGACTGTAAACCACACGCCCCGCGTAAGTTGCATTCGGCAGATACCTGATCCACAATAAAGCGCGAAGACGATCAATGTCCCACCTTTGGGTGGAAGCTCCCTGTTTCACTCGCTACTTCCCGGAGGCACGTTCGATGCTGAGGATCCCCCGGTTCGCCCGTCCGCTCGACAGTTCGCTCACCATATCGCTACTCGCCTGCATGGCTGCTTGCTTAGCCTTGACGGCAGGCTGCAGCGAGGCCCGGACGCAACGCTACGACGTCGTGGTCTACGGCGGGACGGCCGGCGGGACGATCGCAGCCATCGCAGCCGCCGAAGAAGGAGCGAATGTCGCACTGCTCGAACCGCGTCGCAATCTCGGCGGCATGGTCTCCGGAGGCCTCGGCGAGACCGATGTCGGCTACAGGATCGTCATCGGAGGCATGTCGCGCGAGTTCTTCGAGCGCTTGGGCCAACATTACGACCACGAGGTCGCATGGCGCTTCGAGCCGCACGTGGCCGAGGGCATCTTCAACGACTGGGTCCGCGATGCCGGTGTCGACGTCTTCTTCGAACACCGTGTCGACACGGTAGAGACCCGCGACGGCCGAATCACTTCCATCCGCATGCTCAACGGCAGTCGGTTCACTGCCGACGTCTTCATCGACGCCTCCTACGAAGGAGACGTCATGGCCCGCGCGGGCGTGAACTATACCGTCGGACGCGAAGGCCGCGACCAGTACGGCGAATCGCTGGCGGGCGTGCGACCGGACAGCGAATACCATCAGTTCGACGTGCCCGTCTGCGCCTACGACGAGGACGGCAACCTCCTGCCGGGCATCTACCCCGGCCCCAAGGGCGAGACCGGCCAGGGCGACCACAAGGTGCAGGCCTACAACTTCCGCATCTGCCTGTCGAAAGACCCGGAAAACCGGCTGCCCTTCCCCAAGCCGCCCGGCTACGATCCCAAAAACTACGAGATCATGCGGCGATACCTTGCCCTGGCAGGCGACAACCTCAAACTCAACGACATCATGATCGTCTCGCCGATGCCCAACAGGAAGACGGACATCAATAACCGCGGGCCGTTCTCGACGAACCTGATCGGGGCGAGCTGGGCGTATCCGGACGCCGACTACGCCGAGCGGGAAGCGATCTGGGACGCGCACCTCCGTCATATCCAGGGCTATTTCTATTTCCTGGCCAACGACCCGTCCGTGCCCAGGCACCTCCAGGACGCGTTCAACGAATATGGCCTCGCCAAGGACGAGTTCATCGAGACCGACCATTGGCCGCACCAGATGTACGTCCGTGAAGGGCGCCGCATGGTCGGCCCGTTCGTCATGAGCCAGAAGGATCTTCAGAACGAGCGCACCAAGCCCGACTCGATCGGCATGGGTTCGTACAACTCCGACTCGCACCACGTGCAGCGGGTCGTCAAGGAGGACGGCACCCTCGAAAACGAGGGCGACATGCAGGTGCCCGTGCAGCCCTACGAGATCCCCTACCGGATGCTGACGCCCAAGCGCGACGAATGCAGAAACCTGCTGGTGATCTCCTGCTTCTCCGCGTCGCACGTAGCCTATTCATCACTTCGAATGGAACCGCAGTACATGATCGTGGGGCACGCAGCCGGCCTCGCAAGCGCCTGGAGCGTCTGTAACGATGCCAACGTCCAGGATGTGGATATCGACTGGCTCCAACAGCGGTTACGCGAACAGCGATCGATCCTGTCGTGGAGCGATACGCCCATGCCGGGAATTCCCGCATCCACGTTGCCGGGTATCGTCGTCGATGCGGTCGACGTCACGATCGAAGGGACGTGGCGTGTGAGTGCTTCCTTCGTACCCTTCGTCAACTGGTACTACCTGCACGACAACAACCGGTACAAGGGTGAAAATACGGCACGATACACGCCGGATCTGCCGGCTGCTGGGCTCTATGAAGTGCGCGTTTCACACTCGTCGTACCACCGTTGGGCCACGAACGTGCCCGTTACCATCCAGACTGCCGACAGCTTGGTGCAGATGACGTTCGACCTGCGAGCAGAATCCGAGGATCCGCCGTTTACGTCGCTCGGCGTGTTCCGCTTCGAAGCGGGCCGATCGGGCTACGTCGAGTTCAGCAACGCCGACACGGACGGCTACGTGTTGCTCGACGCGGTCCAATGGCTGCCCCAAAACCAGCCGTGACATGAGGGAACTCTTGTAGCGGCCGCCCCTCCTTCTTCGCCTTCGGCTACGCCGTGATTTCGCCGTGGCGGCCGTCTGATTCGAGCCGCGACCGTGAGGAAGCGGTCTTCCTGTCAGCGATTAAATACACGTATGGGTGCCACTGGCGGCTTGTCCGCCAGGGCAGTCGCACACCCGACGGGCCAGACGCCCGTACCACCCTGTGCGTACGAGCAACACTGCCTCCGTTGAGTCATGCGCATGCATTTCCTACAATCACGGGTTCTGCCGACAGGAGGTCCTGCCGTTCGACTGCGTTGGCCGGCTGACGGGCGGGACCTGGCTGACGAATGCGATACGGGGTTGGTTTCCAAATGTCCGACAGGCGCATCTATCTCGAAACAATGGGCTGCCAGATGAACGTGCTCGACAGCGAGCTCGTGCGCGGGCAGCTTCGCGCGCTCGGGTTCGTTTCGGTCGACGACGCATCGGACGCGGACCTGGTCGTCCTGAACACGTGCAGCGTCCGACAGCATGCCGAGGACAAGGTCTACAGCCGACTCGGTGAGATCGGCCGACTCAAGCAGCAACGGCCCGGGATGGTCGTGGGCGTGATCGGCTGCATGGCCGAGCGCGACCATGAAGGGCTCTCCGGGCGGTCGATGCCCGTCGATTTCCTCTGCGGGCCGGGCAATCTCCACGAGATTCCGACACTCATCGAGCAGGTCTATGCATCTCGAGGAAGCAACGTCCCGAACGCTTCGTCCCGGCCGACCGCACTGTCTCAGGACCGATCGCGCAGCGTGCCGGCCGCCCAGCGCAGCCTCGAGGAGGACGGCATCGAGTCGCTGGACCTGTCGCGTTCGGCGACCGGCGGCAATGTTCTGCAGGCTTACGTGCGCGTCCAGCGCGGCTGCGACAAGTTCTGCACCTTCTGCGTCGTCCCCTGGACGCGCGGCCCGGAGCGCAGCCGCCCGCCCGCGCACATCCTCAAGGAGGTCCACCGCCTCGCCGACGCCGGCACCCGGGAGATCACGCTTCTCGGACAGACCGTCAACAGCTACACGTACGACGAAGCCGGCCGACTCGTCACGTTCGCCGAGCTGCTCGCGCGCGTTCACGAGGTACCCGGCATCGAGCGGATCCGTTTCGTAACGAGCTATCCCGGCGATTTTACGGACGACATTTTCGAAGCGATGCGCGACCTGCCGAAGGTCTGCGAGTATCTCCACCTGCCGGCCCAGTCCGGCTCGGACGCCGTCCTGCAACGCATGCGGCGCCAGTATACGGTCAGCCAATATTTCGACCTGCTCGACCGCGCGCGTGCGATCGTGCCGGGCATCGCCCTGGCCGGCGACGTCATCGTCGGATTCAGCGGCGAAACCGAGGCCGAGCACGAGGCGACGCTGCAACTCATCGAGCGGGCGGCGTACAAGAACCTGTACATTTTCAAATATTCGCCGCGGCCGGGGACAGCGGCCGACCGTCGTCTGCCCGACGACGTACCCGACGAGGTCAAGCGAAGGCGCCATGCCGAGGTGACGCATCTCCAGGAGCGGATCTCCTTCAAGCACCATCAGCAGTGGCTCGGCCGGGAAACCGAGGTTCTCGTCGAAGGGCCGAGCAAGGCGGCTGCCAAAGCGCGTCGGACCGAGGGATCGCCCGACCCCGCTTTGGCCTGGCGTCCGCGCGATCAGTTGACCGGGCGCACGCGCACCGACGAATCCGTCGTGTTCCGCGGGCCGGACACGCTGATCGGGCAACTGGCCCGTGTGAAGGTGACAGCGAGTTCGGCTTTGACGCTCCAGGGCGAGCTGATCGAAGCGAACGGGCCGCGAACGTGAACGATCGTGCCGTCAGGGTATGATGCTCACTGCTCACGGGGCGGTGGCACACGGGCAAACGGGCGAGACGCCCGTGCCACCCTGGCAGGCCCTTGGGCAAACGGGCGAGACGCCCGTACCACCCTGACAGGCCCTTGGGCACACGGGCAAACGGGCGAGACGCCAATTCTGTCCGGGAATTTGCTATGCGTCGCCCTCTGACTTCCCCGCAAAGATTAACGTAAAATTGAACTTGCGCGAAGGTTATCCACATGTTTTAATAGGGCCATGCGGGGCAAGCG
>PWPN01000284.1 GCA_003557125.1 Phycisphaerae bacterium
CACTGGCGCTGGTCCTGCGTCGTCACGGTGAAAACGTCGGAGTCGACGAGACCCTGCGGGTATTGACTGATCGGGCTGCCGCCGAGCGCGAGAAGGGCGAAGAGGCGACGTTCGCGAGGCCTCTCGTCGAGGGGATCGGTCGAATGCGTGCATCGATCGCCCGCGAACGTGAGCACCAGGCTTCTGCGGCTTCGTACTTCGAGAAGGCGCTGGAGGCGGATCAGGTCGACGCGGGGAATCGGCCCGTCGCCTGCTACCTGCTGGCCGAGCTGTACCGACGTCTCGGGCGCGATGCGGAGGCAGTCCGCTGGTACGACGCAGCCCTTGCGGATCCGGCACTGCCGGACGAACTCCGTACCTGGGCACGTCAACAACGCGAGGCGGTATCCCGATCCGAGACGGGGTCGTAAGTGCCCCGCACTGGCGGACAAGCCGCCCGTGGCACCCAGTGGGCAAGTCACCCGGAGATGTAGCGTCCGCCCCCCGTGGCGGACGTTGGAGTCCGAGCCGCGACCATGAGAGAGCGGTCTCAATGAATGTTCACGATTACGCGGCGCTCACACTGTATGGAAAACCGCGCAGGCTTCAAGCCTGCGGCTCTTTGTGTCGCACTCTTGCGAATAAGGATTTAGTCTGTCGACAAGAAGATGTTTTTAACGAAAAACAAGGGGCGTTCATGACTCGCGTGTCGGCCTGTGTCATGTTGTGCGTGGTGTGCCTGGTCATTGGCGTTTCAGATGTAACGGCTGAGCCGACGGGCGTCGTCGAGCAGGAGTGGCGGTTCGACGACGGTACGCAGTGGGGCAGTTGGCATCCGAACGGGGAGATCCTCGATGCGCGGTTCGAGTCGGACTGCGTCGCGTTCCGCACGGTCGGAGCGGACCCGTTCATCGTCGGCCCGCTTTTCGAGTGGGGGCCCGCGACCAACGGCCAACGCGTCGAGATCGAGATCGACTGCGACGGGCCCGGCGAAGGCGAGTTCTTTTTTACCAACACGGTGGAAGGCCCACACGGCGGGTTCAAACAGGAATGGCACGTGCCGTTCGTCGTGCCGGCTGCGGGCCGACAGGTCGTTTACGTCTGGCCTTTCTGGGAGAGGCTCGGCCAGATCGCCCGCGTGCGGTTCGATCCGCCCAGCGGTCTGCGCTGTCGGCTCTACAGCATCCGCATCGTCAGCGATGAACCGTCATGGGTGGCGCCCCGTTGGAGCTTCGATCGTACCGCCTCGTCCTGGCAGCCGATGTACGCGGCCCAGATGACTCTGTCGCCCGAAGGGCTCCGCGTGCTCGCCACGCGGCCGATGGCCCTGCTCACCGCGCCGGTCGAGCCGTTCGAGGCGGCGACGCGCTCGATGCTCACCCTCGACGTGGACTGCCCCGGCGAGCATACCCTCAGCTTCTACTGGGCGAACCGCGAGGAGCCGGGCCTGTGGGGCGAGCCGTTGGAACTGCCGACGGACGGCGGGCCGATCGCGATCGACCTGCGCCGCTACCCGGAATGGGACGGCACGATCACGAACCTGGCCATCGGGTTCGGCTCGCACGGGGGTGAGACGCTCACGCTCCGGTCCCTGTGGATCGAAGACAACGACCCGGAGGCGACGTTGTTGCGGGTAGTTTACTTCTGGTACGCCACTGGCGTCGGTCGACCGGGCAGGCCGACACATGTGCGCGCGATCGTCGAACACGCAGCGGGGCCCCCGTTGCCGGCCGATCAGACTGTGATGACGACCGACGCGCACGCGACCTGCACCGACACTGGCGGGCAAGCCGCCAGTGGCACCCCTCGCCAGGACGACAGTCACCGCCCGGGAAGGGCGACTGCCGCCAGCCCCGAGACAATTCTGCCTGTTCCTGCGTTGGCGGCGGGAGAGCGCGTCGAACTCGATTTCACGATCGTCCCTCATGCTCCCGGCCCCATGCGGATTGAATTGTCCATAGGCGATCAGACGTTCACGCGGACGCTGCACGTGGACCCGCCTGTCGATGATATCGTGCAAGACGATTACGAGGTCCCGAAGCCTCGGCCTGTGGCGACGGACTATCAGATCGGGGTCTACTATTATCCGGGCTGGTGGCACGAGGACATGCGCAACTGGAAACGGCAGGCGGAGCTGCCCGAACGCGACCCGCTGCTGGGCTGGTACGAGGAGGGCCGCCCGGAGGTGGCTGACTGGCACATCAAGTGGGCCGTCGAGAATGGGATCTCGTTTTTCGTCTACGACTGGTACTGGCGTGAAGGGCAGGAGCCGTGCCCGATCCACAACAAGCCCGCGCTCGACGAGGGTTTCCTGAACGCACGCTACAACGAAATGCTGCAGTTCGCCGTCATGTGGGCCAATCACAAGCCGTTTTCGAGCCACACGCTCGAACAGCTTTTGCGGGTCACGGACTACTGGCTCGAGCATTACCTGCGCCGGCCGAACTATTTTACCGTCGACGGCGTGCCTTACGTCAGTTTCTACAGCCCGCGCGAGCTGCTGAACGATCTCGGTTCGCCGGAGGCGATCCGCGCTGCATTCGAGGCGATGCGGCAGCGGGTGCGCGAAGCGGGCCTGCCGGGCCTGCACATCGCCGCGATCGACATTGCCGGGCAGGTGCGGCCGGAAGTGCTCAAAGAGTCGGGCTTCGATTCCTGGACGGCTTATACCTACAGCTTCACTCGCCCTCACATCGTCTCCCATTCGCTCTTCCGTTCGTATCTTTTGGGTTACCGGGACAAGTGGGAGGAAGCGCAGCAGGCTGACCAGCTTCCTTACGTGCCCGTGCTCGGCGTCGGGTGGGACGGTCCGATCTGGTACGGGCCTCGGAGTCACCGGCATCGCGGCCGTCGGGTCGAGGATGTCGAGGAGGCCCTGGTGCAACTCAAGGATTTCCTTGACGAGACCGGCGGCCGTATGGCTTTGCTCGAAGCGTGGAACGAGTGGGGCGAGGGCTCCTACATCGAGCCGAACGTCGAGTTCGGCTTCGGCGACCTGGAGGCGATCCGTCGCGTATTCGCTCGGCCTGGCGATTGGCCTGTCAACATCGGCCCGGAGGATGT
Organism: Phycisphaerae bacterium; assembly: GCA_003557125.1. GTDB lineage: Bacteria > Planctomycetota > Phycisphaerae > UBA1845 > PWPN01 > PWPN01. Next base: position 3,043 of record PWPN01000284.1, read on the forward strand.
CGGCCTGATCGGCCGATATGATCAACGGCGCGGGATGAGCCGTAACGCGGACGCATCCGATTGAGGCAAGGGGAGTCAGTCGGGTCAAGAGTGGGGGGAGGCATTTCGGCGATGGCGAATTGACGATTATGGCGCGGGGGGTAACGGGATGCGAGGAAGCAACATGAAGCGGAACGACGGGCGCGTCACGAGCCGTTACCGAATGGGTTTTTGGGTGGGAATCGTTGTGGCTGGGTGCATTTTCGGGTCGGTCGCACCATCGTACGCATTGACGCTGCATGTGGCGGTCGACGGCCAAGATGCCTGGACGGGCCGACTCGAACGTCCTGCGGACGACGGTAGCGACGGCCCGCTCGCCTCGTTGGCCGGTGCGCGCGATCGCATCCGTGCACTTCGCGCGGAGGTGGCCGCACCTGACGGCCCGATTCGCGTGCTCATCGGCGACGGCACGTATCTTCAGCACGAACCCGTCGTCTTTACGCCGGACGACAGCGGTTCGGCCGACGCACCGGTCACTTACGAAGCTGCGCCGGGCGCCCGGCCCGTCTTTTCAGGCGGCCGACGGATCACGGGCTTCAGGTCCGAGGGGGATCGGCTCTGGACGGCGCATGTGCCCGAAGCAGCCGACGGCACATGGGTTTTCGAGCAGCTATACGTGGATGGTCTTCGTGCGATCCGGGCGCGTTCTCCCAACATGTGGTACCACTACATGGCTTACCCCGTGCCGTACGGCGTGGATCCGGCTACGGGCGAATCGGTGCAGCTGGCCCGTCGTGCGTTCATCGCCCGCTCGGACGATATCGAACCGCTGTTGGCCTTGCCGTCCGAGCGTCTGAACGACGTGGTGCTGGTGGCCTATCATGCGTGGCAGGTCAGCCTGCATCGAATCGCGTCGGTCGACGCCGAGAGCAATCGCGTGACGTTGACCGGCGACGCGCGATGGCCTTTTTTTCGATGGGACACCAGCCAGCGCTATCACCTCGAAAACCTGCGATCGGCTTTGAACATGCCCGGCGAGTGGTTTCTCGACCGGGACGGGACGCTTTCGTACATCCCCCGGCCCGGTGAGCGGATGGCCACGGCCGAGGTCATCGCGCCGGTCGCTACGCAGTTCGTACGGATCGAGGGCGAGCCGGCGGCTGCCCGCTACGTCGAGCACCTGGCGTTCAAGGGCATCACCTGGCACCATGCCGGGTACCACCTGCCGCTGGGAGGTCATTCGGATGCCCAGGCGGCCCACACCGTCGAGGCGGTCATCATGGCCGACGGTGCCCGGCACGTGCACTTCGAGGATTGCCGGGTGGCCCACATCGGTACGTACGCAGTCTGGTTCCGTGACGGATGCGAGGATTGCAGTGTCGTACGATGTCACCTTCATGACCTGGGCGCCGGCGGCGTGCGCATCGGCAACCACATGCCCCCAGACGAGGGCCGTCCCGTCACGCGCCGGATCACGGTCGACAACAACATCATTCAGAAGGGGGGACGACTGCACGCGGGGGGCATCGGCGTGTGGATCGGCCACAGCCCGGACAACGAAGTGACGCACAACGACATCGGCGACTTCTACTATACGGGTGTCTCTGCGGGATGGCGGTGGGGATATGCCCCGAGCCCGACCAAAAACAACCGCATCGAGTTCAACCGCATTCATGACATCGGTCAAGGCGTGCTCAGCGACATGGGTGGGGTCTATACGCTCGGGCCGTCGGAGGGCACGAGCATCAGCCATAACGTGATTCACGACGTGTACTCCTACAGCTACGGCGGATGGGGACTCTATCCGGACGAGGGGAGCACCGGAATCCGAATGGAGAACAATCTTGTTTACAACGTGCGAACCGGCACGTTCCACCAGCATTACGGCAAGGAAAACATCATCCGCAACAATATCCTGGCCTTCAGCATGGAGGACCAGCTTCAGCGGACGCTCATCGAGGAGCATCGCTCGTTCACGTTCGAACGGAACATCGTCTATTACAACACGGGCCAACTGTTGGGCACCAACTGGACGGCCGACAATCTGCTCATGCGAAACAATCTGTACTGGAACCCGGCCGAGCCCGTCTTGTTTCGCGGTATGCCTTTGGAGGAATGGCAGACGCTCGGGCAGGACGAAGGCTCGCTGGTGGCCGACCCGCGGTTCCGCGACCCGGACCGGTACGATTTTCGACTGCATGAGGATTCGCCTGCCTTCCAGATCGGCTTCGAACCGTTCGATTATGACAAGGCAGGGGTCTACGGCGATGCGGCATGGATCGAACGGGCCCGGGTGCACCGGATCGGCCCCGTCGAGTTCACCCCGCCTCCGCCACCCTCGCCCCCGTTAACGTTCGAGGAAGGGTTCGAGCATTTACCCGTCGGCGCGCCACCGTCCTATGCAGTCGTCTTCCCCGACAAATCGCGTGGGGCGGATGTCGTCGTCACCGACGAGGTGGCTGCGACGGGAACGCACAGCCTGAAAATCACCGACGCCCCGAACCTGCGACA
>PWPN01000296.1 GCA_003557125.1 Phycisphaerae bacterium
CGGTGGCGGTGGTGGCCGAGGTGGACGCCGCTACTAAAATCCAACCACGTCTGCCTATCGAAAAAACCGCATGGAGCGTTCTTTCCAGGACGCCCCGTGCGGCTATTTTTTTAACTTCCTTTAAAGCGATAGTACATGAGACGCCATAGGTAACTCTTTGATGGTCGTCTCGACCCCATCGTATGCTAAACGCCGGATCGCTCTGAAGCTCTTCGGGTCGCACGGCCAGAGGCCGAGGGTTCAATGACCAACTGAAAGTGTGGGCTTATCGATAACCTACGACCGCTGCACAGCGATGCGCGGGCCGCCTGCAACCGATGTTCCCCTCCACGCGACGGGTGGGTATACTCGCATTGAGGGATCGTATCCAACGCCTGTCCGACTCTCCAGTGCGTGATGACATGATTGAGGCGGCGCATTCCACTCCCACGACACGGATCGACGCCCAGTCGCCGATCCTGCGCTTCGAGGGGATCACCAAGCAGTTCGCCGCCGTGACCGCCCTGAATGATGTCAGCTTTTCGATCGAGGCGGGCCACTGCCACGCGCTCGTCGGCGAAAACGGCGCCGGCAAATCCACGCTCGGCAAGATCGTTGCGGGCATCCACGGGCCCACCGCGGGCACGCTCTATGTCCGCGGTCAACCCGTTCGCGTCGGTTCGCCGCGCGAGGCTGCCCGGCACGGCATCGGCATCGTCCACCAGGAATTGTGCTTCTGCCCGAACCTGACCGTGGCTGAGAACCTCTGCCTGGGCAACCTGCCGAGCCGATGGGGACTGCTGAATCGCTCCGAAATGCGTCGCGCCGCACGCGCAATGCTCGCCGAGATCAATGCCGACATCGACGTGGATGCCCCGTTGGCCATGCTCTCGACCGGCCAGGAGCAGATGGTCCAGATCGCCGGCGCCGTCGGCTCCGGGGCCGATATCATCATCATGGATGAGCCGACCAGCGCGTTGGCCGCCGTCGAGGCCGAGCATCTCTTCGAGCTTATCGATCGCCTGAAAGCCCGCGGCGCAACGTTGATCTACGTCTCGCACCGGCTCGACGAAATTTTCCGGCTGTGCGACCGCGTCACGGTCTTACGCGACGGGCAACACATCGCCACCACCGACATGCGCGACATGACGGCTGACCGGATCGTCCAGCAGATGATCGGCCGATCCATCGAGGACTATTTCCCGGAACATCTCGGCGGGCAGATCGGCCCCGAGCGCCTGCGAATCGAAAATCTCACTTCGCCGGGCAAGTTCCAGGAGATCACCTTCGGCGTGCGGGCGGGCGAGGTCGTCGGGCTGGCCGGCCTCGTCGGTGCGGGACGCAGCGAGATCGCCCGTGCCGTCTTCGGACTCGACCCCAAAGCCACCGGCCGAATACGCGTCAACGGCAAACCCGTCAACGTCGGCTCGCCGCGCGAGGCGATGGCCCTGGGCATCGGCTATCTGCCGGAAGACCGCAAAAACCAGGGGCTCGTCCTGTCGATGGGCGGACGGGCGAACCTCACCCTGCCGATCCTGAATCGGCTGAGTCGGCTGGGGTTCATACGACGCCGACAGGAACGGGAAGTGACGGACCGCTACTTCGACCGTCTTCGCGTGCGGACCCCGCATGCCGACGCCGAGGTCTGGACGCTGTCCGGCGGCAACCAGCAGAAGATCGCGTTGGCCAAGTGGCTGGCGGCCCAGTGCAGCATTCTTATCCTCGACGAGCCGACCCGCGGCGTGGACATCGGTGCCAAAGCGGAGATCCACGCGCTGATCGACGAACTCGCGCGCCAGGGAGCCGCCATCCTGCTGATCTCCTCGGAACTGCCCGAGGTTCTCAACCTGAGCACGCGCGTCATCGCCTTACGCGAGGGCCGATGCATGGGCGAACTCGACCGCAAACAGGCCGACCAGGAGGCCGTCATGCGCCTCATGGCCGGTCTCGACGAAGTCGCACATGGGCGGCCCTGACTACAGTCCGATAATACACCCCCTGCCTGTACTGCTACGGATCCCGAACACGTTTTCGCCTCAATATCGCCTCAGCTTGGATGGTCAAGGGGTGACTTGCAGGGGGTTGCGCGTATATCATCAGCAATGCAGGAGGAATCGGGCAAAGCTTACACGGAGTATCGCTGTCATGTGTCGCACCATCACACGAACCGCAGCATGCCGACGGTGGGCGGGTTCCGCAACCGTGCTCGGTATCGCATTGACGGCGGGTGTTATCGGGTGTGACGGTGGCATGACGCCGGTACCGCTTCTCAACGTTCCGCTGGTTTCCGATCAGACAGGCATCGTTCTGGGCGCGACCTTATGGAACGCGACCGATACCGATTTCGGTGAGGACTGCACGGGGACCGGGCTTCCGGCCACCGACGTGCATGCAGCCATGTTCGAGGCGCTCAATCGTTATCGGATCGAGAACGGGCTGAACCCGTTGATCTATTCGCAGACGCTCCAGGACGCCGCGGACGCGCACGCCCAGGATCTCTGGGGCCGAGGCTACTTCAGCCATACGAACCCCGATGGGGCCGAGCCGCCCGACCGGGCGATGATGGCTGGTTTCTGCCACCGCTATGTCGGCGAGAACATCGCGGCAGGCCAACTCTCGGTCGCGCAGGTCATGGAGGCTCTCCGCGCAAGCCCCTCGCACGATGCCAACATGCTCGAACCCGACTACGCCTACGTCGGCATGGGCTATTCGGTCGACGCGAACGGGCGACGCTACTGGTGCCAGCTCTTCGCCTTCGACGTCCCCAATCTGAATTGAACCCCGCCTTGTTCAATTTGAAGCCCCCCTACATCGCAAAAAGCCACAACTGGACCTTCGCAGCCGCCGATATACCCATCAGGAAACCTGTATGTACGACGCGGTCCCCACGATGGGTGCGCCATTGAAGGGCTGGTAAGAGGGTGCTACGGGTGCTACAATCAACCGCGTCTCATAATGAAGACTCAAAGCGCCTCCGGCCACCCGTCAAGGACCGCCGAACTTTTTGCAAGTACATGCGTAATAAGTTTTTGCAGCGATCAGGGCGATCCGGGACGAGGGAGCTGGGAAGCTGAAGGCACCCGCGACAATCGGGGAATGCTCGAAAAGTCAACAATGGCAGCGATGGAAGGTTGTCAGACAGCAACCGGCGGCTCCGAGCACGATCCGCCAAGTTCAGGAGTGCGGCATGTTTGAAAGATTTACGGACCGTGCGCGAAAGGTCATGGCCTTGGCCAACCAGGAAGCGCAGCGCTTCAACCACGAGTACATCGGCACCGAGCACATCCTGCTGGGCCTGGTCAAGGAAGGATCGGGCGTCGGCGCCAATGTGCTCAAGAACCTCGACGTCGACCTGCGCAAGGTCCGCCTCGAGGTCGAAAAGCTCGTGAAGCGCGGGCCTGACATGGTCACGATGGGCAAGCTGCCACAGACCCCCCGCGCCAAGAAAGTCATCGAATACGCCATCGAGGAAGCGCGCAGCCTCAACCACAATTACGTGGGGACCGAGCACCTGCTGCTCGGCCTGCTGCGCGAACAGGACGGCGTCGCGGCGCAGGTCCTGATGAACCTCGGCCTGCGGCTCGAAGACGTGCGCGAAGAAGTGCTCAACCTGCTCGGGGCCGGCATGGAAGGCGAAGACGCCCCCGTGGCCGGCACTGCCATCGGCGAAACCAAGAAGAGCAAGAGCAAGACGCCGGCCCTCGACTCGTTCGGGCGCGACCTCACCGACATGGCCCGCGAGGGCAAGCTCGACCCGGTCATCGGCCGACATCGCGAGATCGACCGCGTCATCCAGATCCTCTGCCGCCGACAGAAGAACAACCCCGTCCTGCTCGGTGAAGCGGGCGTGGGCAAGACCGCCATCGTCGAGGGGCTCGCCCAGCGGATCGTCAACAACGACATCCCCGAGCTGCTGGCCGACCGGCGCATCGTCGTGCTCGACCTGGCGATGATGGTGGCCGGCACGAAATACCGAGGCCAATTCGAGGAGCGCATCAAGGCCGTCATGAACGAAGTCCGCCGTGCACAGAGCATCATCCTGTTCATCGACGAGCTTCACACGCTCGTCGGCGCCGGCGGCGCAGAGGGCGCGATCGACGCGTCGAACGTGCTCAAGCCCGCGCTGAGCCGCGGCGAGATCCAGTGCATCGGCGCCACGACGCTCGACGAATACCGCAAATACATCGAAAAGGACGGCGCGCTCGAACGCCGCTTCCAGCAGATCATCGTCGAGGCACCGAGCTACGAGGAGACGATCCAGATCCTGCGCGGGCTGCGCGACCGGTACGAAGCGCACCACCGCGTGCAGATCACCGAGCCGGCCCTGCGTCAGGCGGTCGAGCTGTCGGATCGGTACATCACCGGCCGCGTCCAGCCGGACAAGGCCATCGACGTCATCGACGAGGCCGGGGCATCCGTACGGCTCAAGAGCATGACGAAGCCCCAAGACCTCACGGACCTCGAGCGCGAGATCGAAAAACTCCTCATGGAAAAGGACGAGGCTGTCAAAAACGCCGACTATGAGCGGGCAGCCGAGCTGCGCGACAAAGCCGAAGAGGCCCGTGCGCGGAAGGATCAGATGCAGCGCGAGTGGCGCGGTCGGGCCAAGGAAATCGACGGCGTGGTCGACGAAGAGGTGATCGCCGCAGTCGTTTCGAGCGTGACCGGCGTGCCGCTCACCCGGCTCGAAAAGAGCGAGGTCCAGCGTTTGCTGCGCCTGGAAGACGAGCTCCACAAGCAGGTGATCAGCCAGGACGAGGCGGTCGCTGCGGTCGCCCGTGCGGTGCGACGATCGCGCAGCGGCCTCAAAGACCCGAATCGCCCGATGGGCAGCTTCATCTTCATCGGGCCCTCCGGCGTCGGCAAAACGTACTTGGCCAAGTGCCTCGCCGAGTTCATGTTCGGCGACCCGGATTCGCTGATCATTCTCGACATGTCCGAATACATGGAGAAGCACAACGTCAGCCGACTCGTCGGCGCGCCTCCCGGCTACGTCGGATACGAAGAAGGCGGACAGCTCACCGAGCGCATCCGGCGGAGGCCTTATTCGGTCGTGCTCATGGACGAGATCGAGAAGGCGCACCCGGACGTGTTCAACATGCTCCTCCAGATCATGGAGGAAGGGCGCCTTACCGATTCGTTCGGCCGGCACGTCGACTTCAAGAATACGATCCTGATCATGACGAGCAACATCGGCGCCGATCGCATCACGCACCAGGGCGAATTCGGGTTCGGCAAGCGCGACGAGGACGTCTCGTACCAGAAGATGAAAACGATGCTCCAGTCCGAAGTGGATCGTTACTTCCGGCCCGAGTTCATCAACCGCGTCGACGAGCTTGTCGTGTTCCATAAGCTCAACCACGAGGACCTGACGAAGATCGTCGATCTCGAGGTCGCCAAGGTGGCCAAACGCCTGAAGCAGCGCGGGCTGACGCTCGATCTCGATCAGGAGGCCAAGGATCTGCTCATCGTGATGGGCACGGACCAGAAATTCGGTGCCCGGCCGTTGCGTCGCGCCATCGAGAACAA
>PWPN01000300.1 GCA_003557125.1 Phycisphaerae bacterium
ACCTCAACGACGCCCGGCCAGCCGATCCTGCAGAACGATCTCATCGCCAATCCCGCATTCGACCCGCAGCGGAGAATGAACTTCCTGGTGGCCGGCGATTTCGATCTGAACTTCGATGGTCAGATCGACGATCCGACCGGCCAGCGGGTGCGATCACTGATCGAGGCATCGAACGGCCAAATCGTCGAGCGGATCGACGCACGGACGGACTTCGTCGTGCTGGGAGCCCCGCCCGAGCAGATCGAGATCACGCCTGAAATCGACACGCCCGAGATGCGGGTGCAGGCCGAGCGGCAACAAGAGCGTCTACGCGAGTTCGAGAGGATCGAAGAGAACGCAAGGGCGCTGTCGGTCCCCATCCTGACGCGGACGCAGTTCCTGCACTTCATGGGCGTGGCGACTCCACGCCATCGTGCCGGACGGTAGTCTGACGCGTCGTCGGCGAGCGCCCCGCGAGCAGTACCTCGCACAGTACATGGACCAAAAGAAAGCCCCCGGCTGGAAGGCCGAGGGCTTTTTTCATCTTCGGTTTCTGCGATCCCATCGAGGGACGAATCGGGTTACTTCACTTCGCTCATTTTCACGGCACAGCGGTTCTTGGCCGACAGTAATGCAGCTTCCAGGACGCGCTGGGTTTCGTAGGCGTCGGCGAAGTCGGGAATGGGAACCTCGGGCTTTTTGCCGCCGAGCACCCGCATGATGTCGGCCGCCTGGTTGATGAAGCCGTGCTCGTAGCCCAGGATGTGCGCGTCCGGCCACCAGGCTTCGACGTAGGGATGGTTGCCGGCCGAGGTGCAGATGATCCTGCTCCAGCCCTGGACCTTTTTGTCGGCGGTGTTGTCGTAATAGTCGAGGTAGTTCATGTCCTCGAAGCGGAAGCGGATCGCGCCTTTCTCGCCGTGGACCTCGATGCCGTTCTGGTTCTTGTAGCCGGTGGCCAGTCGGGAGGCTTCGAAACTTGCGGCTGCGCCGTTCTTGAAGCGGGCCAGGAACAGGACGGCGTCATCGACGTCGGATCGGCCTTTTTTACGTGCGCCCTTGCCGCCGCCGAGCCCGCCACTGGCAACCGTCTCCAGCAGGTCGCGCTCTTTGATGAATGTCTCTGCGATGGCGCCGCTGATTTCGGTGATCTCGTCGCCGGTGATGAAACGGGCCATGTCGACGATGTGCGCGTTGAGGTCGCCGTGCGCGCCGCTGCCGGCCAGCTTTTTCTGGAACCGCCACAGCAGCGGGGTTTCCGGTCCGCCCCAGTCCTGAAGGTAGACGCAACGGACATGGTAGACGCGGCCGATCTTGCCTGCCTTGACGAGCTGGTGGGCCAGGGCGACGGCCGGGCATCGGCGATAGTTGTACCAGACGAAGGTTTTGGCCTTGGCTTTTTTGGCGGCGGCGACCATCTCGCGCGCGTCGGCGAGGGTGCCGGCCAGGGGTTTTTCGGTCGCGAGGGCTTTGCCCGCGGCCAGGGCTTCCATGGCCGGCGGAAGGTGCATGTAGTTGGGCGTGACCAGGTCGACCAGGTCGATGTCTTCGTTGCGGACGAGAGACTTCCAGTCCGTCGAGGCATTCTGCCAGCCCCACTTGCCGGCGAACTGCTCGGGATTCTCCTCCTTCATCCCGAAGACCGAGTGCATCACGGGGACGCGGGGCAGGTCGCCGAAGAACTTGGCGACCTTGAGGTAGGCGTTGCTGTGCGTGCGTCCCATGAACCCTTGGCCGATGAGTGCCACGTTGCAGGTTTTGGCCATGAAAGTGCTCTCCTTTCTGTGCATTCTTTGGATGGATGCCGTTCGAAGTCTTTCCGTGTCAGCCGCCCCGTCGCAGCCTCGGCTGTGGTGCGGGCCGCTCACAGATATAGCGGTGCAGCCCGCTTGAATCAACCCGGTCGATCACGGCCAAGTCGGCGAGATCGCTTTGAGGGCAAGCAGGACGATGATGTTATGCAGCGCGTGGAGGACGATGCACGGCAGCAGGCTTTTCCGCCAGACGAAAATGACGCCCAGGATGATGCCCATGATGGTGACCAGGACCATGGCCAGGACGCCCTGGTAATCGTGAATGAGCCCGAACAGGGCGCTGCCTGTCAGAATGGTCAACCACCAGCGTTTGAAGACGGCCTGGAGTCGCGTCAGTAAAAAACCGCGAAATACGACCTCTTCCCAGATGGAGACGAAGATCATGAGCGCGACCATGGCCGTCAGATTGAGAGGGGGGAGCGTTTCCTCGATGCCCTCCTGGGCCTGATCGAGATGATCGAGGATCGTCGGGAAAAACAGCATGATCAACGTGACCAGGATGATGCGGGTCGCGATGGTCACGCCCGTGCCGATCACGCCGACGGCCAGGTTGGCACCTGCCGGGTGCGCGCGCCATCCGATGTCGGACGGTTTCTGGCCGTCGATGACCAACAGGATCGCGCAAACCAGCAGGGCGGCCAGTCCGGCGCCGGTCGTGGCCAGCAGGGTAATCCAGCGGGTGTCGGCAAAGGGCAGCGTCTGCAAAAGTAAAAGGAATATCGCGCCCGCGAATATCGTCAGGAACGCGACGATGATCAGCTCGACGATGGCCCATGGGGCGGACATCGGCGGCGGCCAGGTCATAGCGGCCGAGCGATGCTCGATCGGAACGGGTCGTGCACGGGGGATGTGATCCGACGGCGGCTCACCGGCATCATCGCGTTGCCTCTGTGAAGGGGGCTCCAGCGGATAGGGCGTCTGCGGATCATGTTCGTTCATCATGCGGATCACATTTTGCAGTGGATCGCGCTGCGATGCCTCCGGGCATCAGCGCGCGGAGTTCGCCAGGTCTTCGCGCGGTCCGACACTGACCAGCAGCCCCGGCCCTGTAAGGGAGAAGCGTTCGAGGTAGCCGGCGACGCGTTCGGCGGTGACCGCATCGACCGCGTCGAGTCGTTCCGCTGCGGAGCGGGGGTGCCCGCGGTATGCGAGATCGTCGGCCAGCAGGCCGAGACGGTAATAGGGGGCTTCCGTTTCGCCGGCCAGGCCCGTTCGTCGCAGGTTCTTAACGCGTTGCAACTCATGAGGTTGGGGGCCTTCCTCGGTCAGTTGCCGGACTTCCTGCTGCATCGCGGCCAACACCGTATCGGCGTTCTTGCTCTCGCAGAGGGCGAACAGAACTATGGTACCGAAGTCAGCATAGCCTTCGTAAAAGACGCCGGCCCTGCGACTGAGCCCTTTCTGGACGATATTCCAGTAAAAACGCGAGTTCGTCCCGCCCAGGATCGCTGCGACAGCCTCGGCGGTCTCTTCGTCGGGGCTGCCGGCCGTGGTGGCCGGGTACGCCAGGAGAACCGCCTGCTGGTGGAAACGCGACATCGTACGGATCGCCTGGCCGCTACCCATCGCGGGGGTTGTCCGGACCGAGGCGACGTCGGCGTCCTGCCATTGGCCGCACCAGCGCTCGGCGGCTGCCAGGATGCGGTCCGGATCGACCTGCCCGGCCACGATGAGCGTCATCGCGCGCGGCGCGTAGCGACGTTCGGCGAACGCGGCCATCTGCTGCCGGGAGCTGTCCCGGATGGTGTTCGCATATCCGAGCACGGGCCATCCCATCGGATGGTTGGGGCAGAGGTGTTCGTAGAGCGCGTCGTAGGCGACGGAGGCCAGGTCGTCGCCGGCCATGGCGATTTCTTCCAGGATGACGTTTTTTTCGAGGTCGAACTGGTCGGGCGGCAACGTGGGCCGCATCATGTCGGCCAGCAGCTCGATCTGGCGTTCGACGTCCTCGGGCCGAACCCATCCGTAATAGAAGGTCCGGTCTTTGCACGTATAGGCGTTGTGCTGGGCACCGAGTGCGTCCAGATCGATGCTGATCTGCTCCCACGAGCGACGGGCCGTCCCTTTGAAGCACATGTGTTCGAGGAAATGGGCGGCGCCGGCCAGTGCGTCCGGTTCATCGCGCGATCCGGTTTGCACGAGCATTCCGCAGGCGGCGGAGGGGACGTGCGGCATCCGCTCGATGACGATCTGCAGGCCGTTGGTCAGACGATATTGGATAAAAGACGTATCCTGCATCGGCGAGAGGTATCCTCCCTTTTCAAACGTGCACCTTCCCTGAGATGACTCACGCGCATCCGTTATATGGTAAGCCGTTGCGGCCCGAGCGTGACGACTGCCAGCCGATCGCGCGGATATCGTTGCAGATACCGTCGGATGTCCTGGATCGTCACGGACCGGATGCGTTCGATCTTTTCGGCCATGGCGATCGGACGGCCGTGATAGAAGAGGTCGTCGGCCATCCGGCCTGCGCGGGCTCGCGTCATGTCGCCGCGCGTCTGGATGGAGGTCAGCAGGCCGGCGACGGCGCGGTCGACCTCGTCGGCGGACAGGTCCTCGCCGAGCCGGTCGAGTTCGCGGAGAAGCGTCGCATAGGTCTGGTCGACGCGTTGCGGCGTCGTGGACGCGCCCATGTGCAGCATCCCGCCCGCACGGGGATGGTCGGTCCAGGCATCGACCCAGTAGACGAGCCCCTGTTTTTCACGGACCTCGGTAAAGAGCCGCCCGCTCATTCCGCCGGCCAGGACGGCGACGAGTACCTGTTCGACGGGGAAATCCTCGTCGGTGACGGCTGCGCAGGGATAGCACAAAGCGATCTGCTGTTGTTCGAGTTGTTTGTCATAATGCCATTGGCCGCTCTGGAATCGTATGGGCCAGGCCGCCTGTGATGCCGGTTCGACGGCTGGCGATTGGCGGTCATCGGCGGGTTGCGTCAAGCCCTCGAAGGCCTGTTCGAGCTGATCGGCGATGCGGGCAGGATCGACGGCGCCGGCCACGGTGACGTGCATGCGGTCCGTCGAAAAGAACTGCTGCCAATGGGCGACGACGGCTTCGCGATCGAGACGGTCGAGGGTCTCTTTCTCGCCGTAGAGGTGCCGATCGAGCGGCGGGCCGTAGGCGTGGCGGTGGAGCAGTTTGCGGGCCAGCTCGCCGGGATCGTCTTCGAGGGCTGCATGCGACTGACGCGTCAGCTCGATGGCGGTATGGCAGGCGTCGTCCGGGAACGTGGGGGTACGGATCATCTCGGCATGCAGGTCGAGGGCCTCTGCGACGAATTCGGGCAGGCAGGTGCAGACCAGGCCGACGGTTTCACGGCCGGCATAGGAGCTGTGGGCCGCACCGATGGCGTCGAAGGCATCGTTGAGGGCACGGCCGTCGCGTCGAGCGGTCCCCTTGGAGATCGCTTCGTCCAGGACATGCGCCACACCGAGGTGTTCCGGTCTTTCGAAGGCGTAACCCGCCAGCAGACGGATCAAGAATGCGACGATGGGCCGTTCAGGCATGGCCATGACAGCCAGATCGATGCCGCAGTTCAGGCGATGATGGACGATCGACTCCTCGGGCAATGTCTCGTGCATGATGGGTGTTGATCCGGTTGCTTTCTTCAGGGCCAAAAGCGTCAATCGTCTACGGGCCGGACGCTGGACGTGATGAGTCCGCGGACTTCATCGAGTTTGGCGGCTACCATCGTCTCGTC